>JAZQXI010000168.1:0-9079 GCA_045632805.1 Eubacteriales bacterium
TAAAACAAAAAGCCCCGCCCCACAAGCGTCACGCTCTTGGCAGGCGATGCTTATAGAACGACACGGCAGCTTTGGATTCCGTAATAATCAAAGGCGTCAAGTGCCGATTGGTCAATTTTTTCACCGCAGACCACGATTGGAACAGCGGGGGGGCATCCAACCGACGGATGTGCCAAAACACGCCCCAAGGCATGCTTGACAGAAATCTCTTCGGAAGGGGAAAAGAGTGCTTCCCGAACAGACAGCACACGGCGCGGAATCGAAAAGCGCGGCGTCGGCTCGTTGATCGGTTGACGGGGGGCGATCGCCAAAAGAATTTCTTCCAGACGTGATAAGTCTTGACTCACAAGCATGGGGGAAACCATCAGAACTACAAAATCGGGATCGGAAAACTCGCATTCCACATTGCATTTTCGCAGATGCTCGGCAAATTCATTTCCGCAGTAGCCGTACGCTTTTGTCGCGAGCGTGAGCTTTAACGGTTCTTCTCCCACCAATATGTATCCGTGCGCCATCAAATGGTTGCGAAGCTCGGATACGGCGGTTGCCGTTTCGGTAAAGCGCGTGACGCCTTCTTCGTGCAAAAAACGGTTGGCGGCATCCAAAGATTGCAGAATCAAATATGAGGGGCTTGTCGACCCAAACAGCGCCAGCGCCTCCTTGACGTTTTCGAGGAAGCATGCGGGCAGATGCGTTCCGAGATGCAGATACGCACCGCCTGTCAGCACGGGGAGCGTCTTGTGTGCCGAATCGCACGCAAGATCAGCGCCAAGATCGATGGGGTGGCGCGAGGGGGAAAGGAAGCGCAGATACGCGCCGTGAGCATTGTCCACCACTAACAAAACGCCATGACGGTGACAAACTGCCGAAAGCGCTTGAATGTCGCACACCGTTCCAAGGTAATCAGGGCTTGTCACATAGACCGCAGTGGGCTTGTTGTTCGTTTCTTGCAATTGCCGCTCAAGGTCCTCGGGTGAGACGGTGCAGGAAAGATAAGAGGGGCTTTCTTGATCAAAGAGCCAAACCAATTCGGTGTCGGTCAATGCCGCGGCGGAGAGCAGGGTTTTGTGAGCGTTGCGCGCTGCCCAAACAACAGAGCTTTTTCCGCGGCTTTTTGCGTACATGGCAAGCAGATAGAGCATTGCGCGAATGCATTGTGAGGATCCCTCGGTGGAGTAATAGGTCGGGCAACCGAAGAGGAGAGAGGCATTCTCCTCGCTTTCGCGTATGATCCCCGACGCCTCGTAAAGGCTGTCAGCTCCCGCGATCTCGGTGATATCCAATACTTCGCATCCAAGCACATTGTATCCTTTGTGACCGGGCATGTGCAAGCGCAAGCCACTTTTTTTTGCGTATGCCGTTACAAAATTACAGATGGGGGTGTTCATTTTGATTTTCTCGCCAGCGTGCGCGCGATTTCCACCATGATGGCACATTCCATTCTCTTGCGGAAAAGCTCACAGCCGTATTTGTACACGCCCGTAACGCTTCCCGTGGAGTGGTATGCGTTGGCGGCACATCCGCCCGAGCAATACAGCTTCGCCCAGCAATCGGCGCAATCGGGACGCGCGTAAACGTTGCAGGATGCAAATTCGCATTGAGTCTCTTTGTTGCTGACGCCGTTCCAGATGTCACCCAGCTTGAATTTTTCCTCACCGACAAATTGGTGGCAGGGGTAGAGGTCGCCCCAAGGCGTGACCGCCATATATTCGGTTCCCGAGCCACAGCCCGAGATACGCTTGTAGATGCAAGGACCGCCCGTCAGGTCGATCATGTAATGATAGAAGGTAAAAGGCTTGCCGGCTTTGTCGCGCTCCAGCATCAATTCTGCCAGCTTTTCGTATTGCTCCAGTACAATGGGAAGATCCTCCGCGGTCAATTCCGAGGGATCACCGGGCGCGCAGACTACGGGCTCCATGCTGAGTTCATTGAAGCCGAGGTCGAGCATGACCTGAATATCCTTAAGGAAATCGGGGTTCGCGTGTGTAAAGGTGCCGCGCATGTAGTAGTTCTTGCCGCCGCGTGCCTCTACCAGCTTTTGGAACAGGGGAACGATCTTTTCCCAACTTCCGTTGCCCGCGTAATCCACGCGGTAGCGGTCATGGATTTCTTTTCTGCCGTCGAGACTCAGCACTACGTTGCTGCACTCACGGTTGGCAAAATCGATGACGTCATCGTTGATCAAAAGCCCGTTTGTGGTCAGGGTAAAACGGAAGTTTTTGTTGTGTTCCTTTTCAATGCTTCTGGCATACGCCACAAGCTGCTTGACGACGTCAAAGTTCATCAAAGGCTCGCCGCCAAAGAAGTCGACCTCCAGATTGCGACGCGTGCCCGAGTTGGCAACCAAAAAATCAAGCGCCTGCTTGCCGACTTCAAAGCTCATCACGGCGCGATCACCGTGGTATTTGCCTTGACTTGCAAAGCAATAGGAGCAATTAAGGTTGCAGGTATGCGCAATGTGAAGGCAAAGCGCCTTGACAACACCCGAGGTCTTTTCCTTCAGGTGTCCTGCCATAGGGGCAAACGTGTCGGGCGCCCAAAGCTTGCCGCTCTCCTTGAGAGAGAGTACCTGCTCGTAGCATTCTTCAATGTCCTCTTTGGAAATATCCTCGCGACCAAGATATTTTTTCTCCATGTCAGCAAGGATTTCCTCCTTGGAGTGCGACTCAAACAGGGCAATGATATCGTATGCGACCTCGTCCACCACGTGTACGCTTCCCGAGCAGGAATCCAGCACGATGTTATAGCCGCCGAGTTGATATTGATGGATCATATGATGTAAAACTCCTTTAATTTTAAACATGAAAAATGCCGCCGAAAGGCGGCATTTGTTCAAAAAACGAGATTACTTGTTCTCGTTCTCGCACTGCTGGTTAGCGATACCGCAGCTGGTCTTGCAAGCGGACTGGCAAGAGGTCTGGCATTCGCCGCAACCGCCGTTCTTTGCGCTTTCGCACAGATTGCGAGTTTCAATGGTTTCAATATGCTTCATAAGTGAATACCTCCAATCAGAATTACTCATATTATAGCACAGTTTTTTGGGAAAGTCAATAACAATTGCAAATTTCATTTGGATTTTTTGCGTAAAACTCTGCCGACGATTGACAAAGCGAGACGCATCGTGTATAATATAAAAGGATTTTGGCAAAAACTACACAGCTTCACAAACGGAACATATAAGAAAGGAATCACATATATGAAAAAAACAGTTCTCAGAAATTACGCAAAGCTCATCGCAAAGATGGGCGGTAATGTCCAAAAAGGACAAAATGTCATCATCCGCGCCTCGCTCGACCAGCCCGAATTCGTCCGCATGGTCGTAGAGGAGTGCTATGCGCTTGGCGCACGTAAGGTCAACGTAGAATGGAGCTATCTGCCCGTTACCAAGATCACGCAAAAGAAAGCGTCGCTCAAGACCCTCTCTCACATGGAGGATTGGGAGATCGCAAAGCTCAAGCATGAGTCCGAGACACTCCCTGTTACCATCTGGCTGGAATCCGATGATCCGGACGGACTCGCGGGCGTTAATCAGGAAAAAATGGCAAAGGCTCTGCAGGCAAGATACAAGATCCGCAAGCCTTACCGAGACGCGATGGAAAACAAATACCAGTGGTGCATCGCGGCAGTTCCCGGTGTGGAATGGGCAAAAAAGGTGTTCCCGAACGAGACCCGTTCCCGCGCGGTGGAAAAGCTTTGGGAAGCAATTCTTTACACCTCTCGCGCAAATGAGGATCCCGTGGCGGCATGGGAAGCACACAACGCAGACCTTCGTGCCCGTTGCGATTACCTCAACAGTCTTGGCATTGAAACCTTGGAGTATCACAGCGCAAACGGTACCGATTTCAAGGTCGGAATGATCGAGGACGCGCTCTTTATGGGCGGCTCGGAGTACACGCAGGGAAGTGGCATTGAGTTCAATCCCAACATCCCCTCCGAGGAAGTTTTCATCTCCCCCAAGAAGGGTGTTGCCGAGGGGATCGTGTATTCCTCCAAGCCCCTGTCTTATCAAGGACAGCTCATCGAAAACTTCTGGATGCGCTTTGAAAACGGCCGTGCGGTCGAGGTGGGCGCCGAGAAGGGCGAGGCACTGCTCAAGGAGATGATCTCCATGGACGAGGGCGCTGCTTGCCTTGGCGAGTGCGCGCTGGTTCCTTACGATAGCCCCATCTGCAATTCGGGTATTCTGTTCTACAATACGCTGTTCGACGAGAACGCCGCATGCCACCTGGCAGTCGGTCACGGCTTTACCAATACCATCAAGGACTATGACAAATACACGATGCAGGAGTGCTACGACAAGGGCATCAACGATTCGATGATCCACGTGGACTTTATGATCGGCACCGAGGATCTTTCCATTACCGCCATCACGCGCGACGGCCGCCGCGTTCCCGTGTTCGAAAACGGCAACTGGGCATTCTGATGGGAGTGTGAAAGATGAACGTAACCGAACGCTTTTTAAAGTACGTCAAGCTCGATACCACCTCGGATGAAACCTCCGAGACCGTACCCAGCACCGCGCATCAACGCGTATTGGGGGAGCTTTTGGTCAAGGAGATGCTGGAGATCGGATTGGAGCGCGTGCGCATAGACGAATGCGGATACGTATACGGTATTCTGCCCGCGTCTCCCGATTGTGCGGATGTGGAGCCTCTTGGTTTGATCGCACACATGGATACCTCTTCCGCTGTCAGCGGCAAGGATATCAAGCCCCGCCGTGTGACCTATACGGGGGGTGACCTTGTCTTGGAGAACGGCGAGACCTTGAGTCCTGCGCTCTATCCGATGCTCAACAAATGTGTCGGAAAAGAGCTGATCGTCACCGACGGAACCACCCTTTTGGGGGCTGATGACAAGGCGGGCATTGCCGAGATCATGTCGGCGTGTGCCTATCTTGCAAAGCATCCCGAGATTTCCCATCGCGCGCTTGCGATCGGCTTTACTCCCGACGAGGAGATCGGACGAGGGGCGGATCACTTTGACGTCGCGAACTTTGGCGCATCCGTAGCATACACCGTGGATGCCGGCGAGATCGGTGAGATCGAATACGAGAACTTCAATGCCGCATCGGCGCATATTGCGATCAAGGGCTTCAATATCCATCCCGGTTCTGCCAAGAACCGTATGAAAAACGCAGTGCTGATGGCAAATCAGCTTATTTCGATGCTGCCGCCCGCCGAGACGCCCGCGCATACCGAGGGCTACGAGGGCTTCTACCACATCATTGAAATGCACGGCGACGAATCTGCGGCGGAAGTCTCCATGATCGTCCGCGATCACGATCGCGACTCTTTTGAAGCCAGAAAAGCATTTTTGACGCGTCTTTGCGCGTATCTTAACGACGAGTGGGGCGAGGGAAGCTTTGCTTTGACACTCAAGGACAGCTACTACAATATGAAGGAAAAGATCCTTGATCACATGGATCTGATTGAGAATGCCAAGGCGGCAATGCGTACGGTGGGGGCGGAACCCATCATCCAGCCCATCCGAGGAGGCACGGACGGCGCACGCCTTTCGTTTGAGGGATTGCCGTGTCCCAACCTTTCCACGGGTGGCGCCAATTTCCACGGCGTGCATGAATTCATCCCCGTTGAGTCGTTGGAAAAAATGACCCAAGTGCTGGTAGAGTTGAGCAAAGCTTAAAAGATCCCCCGCTATGATCGCACAAACCCAACGGGTAAAGTTTTGATCGCGCGCTTGCGCGTGTCTTTTATCAAAAGTTTGCACGGGAGGAGGGTGTGAAACCCTCCTCGCCGTCCGCAGACGGCGAAATTCTTCAATCGGCGTTTTCTTTTGATAACTTTTCTTTTGCGCCCGCGGTGTCAAAAGAAAAGTGGCTATGGAGTTTTGCAAGTTTGCGCGGCTGTCCCAAATACCGAAGCAAGGCGACCTCAAACGAGGTCGCCGCAGACTGTAGATAAAACTATCGGTTTTCGTCAGCTTGACGAAAGTTTTGATCAAACTTTTTCAAAAGTTTGCACGGGAGGAGGGTGTGAAACCCTCCTCGCCGTCCGCAGACGGCGAAATTCTTCAATCGGCGTTTTCTTTTGATAACTTTTCTTTTGCGCCCGCGGTGTCAAAAGAAAAGTGGCTATGGAGCTTTGCAAGTTTGCGCGGCTGTCCCCAATACCGAAGCATGGCGACCTCAAACGAGGTCGCCATGTTTTTTTATTTCAATGTCCGCAAATATGCCTTGCAAGCATCAGACACACGGTAGCTTTCAATCGCTTTGCGGATGGTTTTTGCGTGGATCCAAGGCGAAAGACGGCGCTCCTCGAGATAGGGAAGTATTGCCGCCTCTTGCTTGGCAAGCGCTGTGGCAAAATACCACGCCACCATCATATTCACGTAATATTCCTCGCTTCTGACGGCGGCTACCATTTTCGGATACCGCGCGTCAAAATCAGAATCCAAAAAGTGCGTCATCAAAAGCTTGATCCCAAAACGTACCGTGTACGGGTGAGCGGATGCCAGATAACCCTCGACCACAGAAAGCAACGCTTCCTTGTGGCGTCCCAACACCTTGGGATTGAGAGAATCACACACGCCCCAATTGTCAACGTAGGGCAAAAAATGAGCCAATTCCGCAATGCAGAGGTCAAAATCCGCGATCTGCTCAATCAAAAACGCGTGAAACATGTCCTCCTCGTAATAACGGTGCGGGAGAACCCTCAAAAATGCCGATACGTCTCCCGCTTTACTCCATTCCCGTGATAAACGGCGCAAAAGAGGAACACGCACCCCAATCATTCGCTCGCGCGGAACGGTGGGGAGCAGGGGAGATTGAAAATCGCGATAGGAGGGATCGGACAAAGAGAACAATCGTTTTTGCAGTTCGGTCATAACAGCCTCCCGTAGTTTTTTCTCATTTTAGCACAGAATTCTGAAAAAGTCAAGCGCAAAGGAAGAGACGATTTCCCGAAAAACTTGTGAAAAAGACTTGACAGAATCCAATATTTGGTGTAGAATTGTAGATGAAGAAATTTTGCTTTGGAGGACATGAAAAGTGAACGAAGTAGTAAAACAACTTTCTCTGATCGGTATTGTTCCGGTCATTAAAATCGACAATGCCAAGGACGCAGCTCCTCTGGCAAAGGCTCTGATCGACGGCGGACTCCCCTGTGCCGAGGTTACCTTCCGTACCGCGGCTGCAAAGGAAGCCATTTCGATCATCGCAAAGGAGTACCCCGATATGATCGTGGGTGCGGGTACGGTACTTACCACCGCGCAGGTGGATGACGCCATCGAGGCAGGCGCTAAATTCATCGTCAGCCCCGGTTTTAATCCCGAGATCGTAAAGTACTGCCAGAAGAAGGGTTGCCCCATCGTTCCCGGTATCAACAATCCCTCCGGCATCGAGCAGGCCCTGTCTCTCGGTCTTGACGTTGTAAAATTCTTCCCCGCAGAGCAGTCGGGAGGACTGAATATGATCAAGGCAATGGCAGCTCCTTACGGCGGTGTCAAGTTTATGCCCACAGGCGGAATCAACCCCGCAAACGTGTGCGATTATCTTGCTAATCCCAAGATCCTGTGCTGCGGCGGCTCCTGGATGGTCAATCCCGATATGATCGCTGCAGGTGATTTCGCAGGCATTGAAAAGCTGGTTCGTGAGGCTGTTGACACGATGCTTGGACTCAAGTTCCGTCACGTTGGTATCAATCCCTGCGGTACGACCTCTAAAGAGGCTGCAGATGTTCTGGCAAACGCATTCTCGTTTGGCGCAAACGAGACCTCCAAGTCCATCTTTGCAAGCACTGCTTTGGAATTGATGAACGAGAAGGGACCCGGCACGCACGGACACATCGCAATTGCCACCAACAACGTCGATCGCGCGGTTTATCACCTTGGTCGCCGCGGTGTCAAGTTCGATCTCTCCACCGCAACCTACGATGCAAACGGCGCTATGAAGTTTGTCTATCTTGCGGACGAGATCAACGGCTTTGCATATCACCTTGTCAAATAATTCAAATATAATAGGAGAATAACCATGAAAAGAATTGTTACTTTCGGTGAGCTGATGCTCCGCCTTCAGCCCTATAACTATGAGAGATTCGTTCAGTGCGACCACGTTGAGTTTACCTTTGGCGGCGGTGAGGCTAATGTTGCCGTATCCCTTGCAAACTACGGTATGGACGTAGCTTACGTTACCAAACTCCCCACTCACGCTATCGGTCAGGCGGCTGTAAACAGCCTTAGAAGATACGGCGTTGACACCACCAAGATCGTTCGCGGAAGCGACCGCGTAGGTATCTACTTCAACGAGAAGGGGGCTTCGCAGAGAGGCTCGGTCTGCATTTACGACCGTGCAAACTCCGCTATCGCAAAGGCTACTTGCGCTGACTTTGATTGGGACGCTATTTTTGAGGGTGCCGAGTGGTTTCACCTCACGGGTATCTCGCCCGCTCTCGGCGCAAACGTAGTCGAGATCTGCCGTGAGGCTTGTAAGGCGGCTAAGGCAAAGGGACTCAAGATCTCCTGCGACCTCAACTACCGCGGCAAGCTCTGGACAAGAGCAGAAGCAAGAGAGGCAATGACCGATCTTTGTCAGTACGTTGACGTTTGCATCTCCAACGAGGAGGATGCAAAGGACGTATTCGGTATCGAGGCGGAGGCTACCGACATCTACGGCGGTAAACTCAACCACGACGGCTATAAGTCGGTTGCAAAGCAGCTTGCCGACAAGTTCGGCTTTGAGTACGTTGCTATTACTCTCCGTGAGAGCCGCTCGGCATTCGATAACGGTTGGTCCGCTATGCTCTACGACGTTAAGGGCGATGAATACTGCTTCTCCAAGAAGTACGATCTTCACATCATCGACCGCGTTGGCGGTGGCGACTCCTTTGGTGGCGGTTTGATCTACTCGCTCATGAACGGCAAGACGACTCAGGGAGCGGTCGAATTCGCAGTTGCGGCTTCCGCACTCAAGCACTCCATCGAGGGCGACTATAACATGGTTACCGTTGCAGAGGTTGAAAAGCTTGCCGGCGGCGACGGCTCCGGAAGAATTCAGAGATAATTTTTGAGGGAAAAGACCTTGGAGAGGGGGACTTCTTGAAAGAAGTCCCCCTCTCCAAACCTC
>JAZQXI010000169.1:0-21215 GCA_045632805.1 Eubacteriales bacterium
GGGAGATTGGATTTATCCAATCTCTCAACTCCCGAAGGGAGTTTTTGCAGTGCTCCACTGCGCAAACTTTTGAAAAAGTTTGATCAAAACTTTTATCAAGCTGACAAAACTTGTTCGTATGGTCTACAGTCAGCTCTTAAAGCAATTCCTCGATCTCCGTCCGTCTTTCGGAGGAAAGTTCCGGATCGGTCAGTTCCGCCAAAAGCGCGGCACGGGCAAGATCACTGTGAAGCAGGATGTTGGCATCGGGCGTGATCCCAAGAAGCGAACGGCGCGCACGAAGGATCGGATCGGAATCGGACGCTACCAAAGTCTCCAAATTTTCACAATCCGCAAAAACTCCCTTCTCCATCTTGACGCGAGAATCGGGCAGGATGACCGTCTCCAAGGCGGCACAACGCGCAAACGCTTCTTTTCCAACGGTTTTCAAGGATGCGGGCAGGCTCAATGCCTTCAAACGCATGCACCCTGCAAACGCACGCGCTTCAATCACAGCCAAGTCGGGCGAAAAGGTGATCGATTCCAAGGAAATGCAGTCCTCAAACGCACCGATCTCGATTTTCTCCACGCTTTCGGGTAAAGCGATCTCGCGAAGCGCAAAGCATCCCTTGAACATCGATTCCTCGATCTCCTTCAAAGCGGGCAACAGCTCGACCTCTGTCAAAGAGGAACAATACGCAAAGGCATAACGCGCAATGTCCTCTACCGACGCGGGAACGGTGATACGCTTCAAGGACGAGCATCCGAGAAACGCGGAATGTCCGATACGGGTAACATATTCCGAAAGCTCGATCTCCTTCAGATTTTTGCAGGCGCAAAACGCCGCATTACCGATATAGTTCAAATGTCTTGGCAGCTCCAAGCGCTCCAGATTCTCACAGCAGGAAAAGGTGTAGTCTCCGATAAAGCGCACCACGGCGGGGACGCGAAGCTCGCGAAGCATGGTGCATTCACTGAACGCGCCGATGCCAATGTAATAAAGCCCGTCGGGGAGAGTCAACTCACTCAACGAGGAACAACGCGCAAACGCGTACCGCCCCATCGACCGCACGCTTGACGGAATACTGACCGAGCGCAAAGACCGACAGCCGAAAAAGGCGCCGCGATGGATCGCGGTCACGCCATCGGGCAACGCGATCTCCTCCAACAGCTCACAATCGCAAAACGCATATCTGCCGACGTGTGAAAGCCCTATGGAAAGCACCACGTGATTGAGCGAGGTACAGCCGCGGAACGCGCCGTCATCAATGGAAACCACGCTTCTGGGAAGCAGAAGTGTGGTCAATGCTTCACAGCCGTAAAAAGCTTCCTCTCCGATCTCGCGCAAGCCTGAGGGCAGATGGATCTGTCGCAAATTTTTGCAGTTTTGAAACGCGCGTGGCTGGATAATGGAAACGTGAGAACCAACGCTTACCCGTGTCAGATATTTATTTCCCGCAAATGCCTCCTCGGCAATAGCGGTGACGTTTTCGGGGATCACGATCTCCTCTTGCTTGCCGTAGTATCGGATAAATCTGCCGTTTCGGATCTCGCTGTTTCGCAAGAGCTCCGCTTCGCGCTTTTGCGCTTCGGTCATGGTTTTTCCTTCCATTTCTGCTCCTTTACGCTCTGTTTTGGTTGTTTACAAGAATCAAAGCTCATCCACGCCCATCTGGCGCATCATGCGCTTGTTGAATTCCTCGGCGGTGTTATATCCCATTCGCTTTTGGCGGTAGTTCATTGCCGCCACCTCAAGGATAATGGCAAGGTTACGTCCGGGACGGACGGGAACGGTGATGCTGGGAACGTCAATGCCGAGAATATTGATCTTTTCCTCGTCCATGCCAAGGCGGTCGTACATTTTGCCCTCGACCCAGTTCTCAAGCTGGATCACAAGGTCGATCCGCTCGGTCTCCTTAACGGCACCCATACCGAACAAGCGGCGCACGTCCACGATACCGATACCGCGCAATTCCACATAGTGGCGGATCAGGTCGGGTGCGGATCCCACCAGAGTCTTGTCGGAAACGCGCTTGATCTCCACCGCGTCGTCGGCGATGAGGCGGTGACCTCTTTTGATCAATTCGATCGCGGTCTCACTCTTACCGACACCGCTGTCGCCAAGAAGGAGCATGCCCTCGCCGTAAACCTCGACGAGTCCCCCGTGACGGGTGATACGAGGCGCGAGATAGTTATTGAGCGAGGAGATCAAACTTGCCATGATGGGACTGGTTTTGACAGCCGAGCGAAGCACGGGAACGCCAACAGCCTGTGCGCGCTCCACCACCACATCGTCAACGGGAAGCCCCGTAGTATAGATGATGGCAACGGGACGGGCATCCACGAATTTTTGCAGCATCAAACGCTTGGTGCTTGGCTCCATGGATTCCAGATAAGAGGTCTCCGCTCTGCCGATAAGCTGAATACGCTCCGGCTCAAAGATCTCGTAAAAGCCTGCCAAAGCAAGCCCCGGGCGGTTGACCTCGGGAGATGTGATCTGGATCTCATCGAAATTTTCGGGACGGACAATCACCTCTAAATGCTGCTCCTCCACAATCTTGGAAAGCGGAATCTTATAAATCCTTTTCATGGCAATACGCCTCCTTTCGGGGTGTGATTCACTCAAATCTGCATTCATTGTATCACATTTTTTGCCGAAAAGGAATCCCTTTTATAAAATTTCGTATGCTTTTTCTTCGATATTCACAGAAAATACATAAGTATTTAGTATAATGAACGTAAACTACTCATCACAAGGAGAGCTTTTCATGTCCAAACTGTTGCGCACCGCCGCTCTTTTGCTTGCGGTTTTGCTGCTCCTGCCGATTTTTGGCGGATGCTCGCAAAACAAAAAAGTGATTGCCACCTGCGGCGAATATGAGATCTATTATGAGCTGTTGCGTTTTGCGACCCTGAACTTCAAGCTGGAGCTGGACGACCTTTACGGCGACAACGACAGCACCAACGGCACCATTTGGGATGACCCCGATCTTGCCGCCCAATATAAGCCGATGCTTGAGGAGCGCGTGTGGGGATTGTTACGCGACAATTATGCCATTCTCTCGGTGTGTGCCTCCTACGGGATCGGTAAGGATGCAATGGAAAGCGACAGCGTCAAAGCCGCCGTCGATCAGCAAATGGAGGATCTCCGCGCCTATCACGGAACGTACGAAGCGTACGAGCTGGCGCTTGAGGCATCCTTTATGACCGAGGATGTGTTCCGCTTCTTCTTTGCCATCGAGGAGATGAAAACACTCCTTTACAACGCGATGAAAGAAAAGAAGGAGTTCACCACCGACGAGGAGGAATTCCACAAGTGGCTGGAAAACGGCAACTCCGTTTACGTTCAGCACATCATGCGCAACGTTTCCGAAGGAGATGAAAAGGACGTAGAGCGCATTTTTATCGAGGACGCGTACAATATGCTCCTTTCGGGAGATCCCTTGGAACAACTTCCTAAGCTCATCAATTCCGCCAATGAGGATGCCTCCAACACCGCCCCCTACTACCTTGTTCGCGGTATCCACAACGAACAACTGGTCGATGCGGCACTTACGCTGGAGGAGGGGGACGTCAGCGAGATCATCGAGCTGGAAAACGCCTTTTACATTTTGGTGCGCATGGAAGAAGAGGATGACACGCTTTCCGCACAGCTCACCGCTTTGTTGAAAGAATATCAATGGAGCATTGTCGGCGAGCGCGTAGAAGCGGCAAAAGACACCCTGCAATTTGAAAAGACCGACTTTTACAACGAGCTGGATCTGCTTACGATCCAATAACGTGTTCGGTATCCAACCCACAGGAAAGGAGGTGCCAACGTGCGCCTGTTCAGCAACCGTCATCACGCCTACGGAGCGCGGCAAAACGGCAAAAAAATTCTACTGATCCTTGGCATCACGTTGCTCTCGGCACTCATCCTTACCGTAGTCGTTGGCAATCTGCTCAAAATCTGGCTGGACGAGGAAACCTACAAAAATCTGACCGACGGAGAGGAAACGACCTCTTTTGAGGAGCCGCTTTATCGCTCCCCCGCCCCAAACGTCCACGCCTATGCCTTTGTTTTTGGGGATGATTTTAACGGCTTGAGCGGTGCATCCGCAGTCTCGCTCTCACTCAACACCCCCGCGGGTGAAGTCAACTACACCTCGGACGTCACATCGTATTTCGATCTTCCACTCTACCGCGACGCACCGTTGGAAACGGGCATGGGAGATCTGAAAGAAAACGTTTCATACATCAGCGGAGTATTCTATCCACAGGCTTTGAAGGAAGAAAACGAGCATTTGCAGTACGCAAAGCAAATGGAAGAGTGCGCGTTGCTGCGCGAGTTTTTGGAAAGCGGCGGTGACGAGATCCTCTTGTGCGACCTTCCCTTTGAGGAGCGTGACAACAACGCCATTTTCTCCTATATCCGCGCTGTCAAGCGTGCTGCCGAAAACGATTCCGTCGGGATCGCGATCCCGTGGGAGCTGACGCAGAAAGAGGGGGCGTGGAGCTTTCTCGGTTCACTTCTGAAGGTGTGTGACTTTTTGGCGCTGGATATGCGCAACACCTCGGACGTCGCTCTTTCCGATTGCGCATACTATATTGAGCAATATGACATGCGTCTGCTGTTTTGCGCGACCCAAGCCGAGTACATCGACACGGCAAGTCCGATTTATACCGACCTGCAAACCGTTACCAAGCCTCCGCAACCCGCGCCCGAACCCGATCCCGATACAGATGCGGAAGAAGCCCCCGACGCGGAAACGGGAGAATGAATCACATAAAAAGTATGCGTGCCTCAATTTTGCAATTGAGGCACGCATACTTTTTTAATATTTCGCCACGATCGCCGCCATTTGGTCAAGATAAGTTTCGATCTCGGAAACCAGCTTGAACTGGGTGCGGCAACGGTCAAGGTTATGATTCTCACGGTGAATTCCAAAATAAACGTCACCGTTGAGATGATCGGCAAGGAAGCGGATGCCACATTCCAGCGTCATCATCAGCACCGACATCGGAAGCAATTCACGCTCCTTTGCTGTCAAAGAACCTCCCACCTCTTCCAAAAATGCCTTGGTAAAGGCTTCGAACTTTTCCAGGTCGAAATGGATCTTGTTCAAGTCCTGCTCGTCCTCGGCTCCCGTGGATGCACCAAAACGGAGCGCGTCTCCAAAGTCGTAAAGGAGAGAGCCCGGCATGACCGTATCAAGATCGATCACGCAGAGTGCGCGGCGCGTTTTGGCGTCTAAAAGCACGTTGTTGAGCTTGGTATCGTTATGCGTGACACGCAGCGGAACCGAACCGTCTGCAATGGCATCGGTGATGATGGTAGCGTATTTTTTATGGGAAAGCGCAAAGTCGATCTCCTCTTTCACCGTGTCGGCACGTCCTGCGGTATTGTTTGAAAGCGCCTCCTCAAACTGGCGGTAACGGTTTGCGGTATCGTGGAAAAGCTCAATGGTCTCATACAGCTTGTCTGCCGGAAAATCGGCAAGCATGTTCTGGAATTTTCCAAACCCGTGCGCCGCCTCGGCAAAATCGTCCAATGTTTCGGCTTTTTCCAGAGAGATCGAATCCTCGACAAAATAGTAGGCGCGGTAGTAGTCCCCCTCGGGAGATTGATAGTAGGGGAGCCCGTCACGCGTGCGCAAAAAGGTCAGTGTCTCGCGCATGGGATCGCCGCCCTTCTCTGCGATCTTCTCCCGCAAGTAAGCAGTCACTGCCATGACGTTTTCCATGACCTCGCAAGGCTTTTTGAAAACGTCGGTATTGATTCTTTGAAGGATCACGCGGGGGGTGCTGTCCACAAGATACGTACGGTTGATGTGTCCGTTGCCGTGCGTTTTGGCATCGGCATTGACACCGAATTGATCCAGAATGTGTAAAAGCTCGCTCATAATGCCCTATTGCATCCTTTCAATCTTGAATTTTTGAAAAAATATCTATAAAATAAGAGAAATCTCTTGCAATTCTATTTTTCTTATGCTATGATTATATTATAATATATCCAAAAGTAAATAGATATATGGAAACGGACATAAAACCTTTGAAAACAGCTCGTGATATGCAGGAAAATCGGGCGAGTCAGTTAACCGACTGCGGGATTGCACGCTGCCCGGATATTTTGGCGTTCCACCGTTCCTTGGATCGCTATTTTGATAAGGATCATAATTACAGCGGGGAGAGACACCCGTTTTATGAGCTTGTCTTTGTATCGGAAGGCACCGTCGGCATCACTGCCGGCGAGGAGGTCTACACGCTCTCCGCAGGTCAGATGCTTTTGCACAACCCCGACGAATTTCACCGCATCTGGTCGGAATTTGAAAGCATGCCGCACGTGCGCAATCTCTCGTTTTTTGCGGCTACCGTTCCCTCGTTCGGCTCTCGCGTGCTGCAGCTTTCGGACGAGGAGCAGGAGGAGCTGATTGAAATCTGCAACGCCGCAAAGCTCGGTCTGGATCAAAACGACCGCGCGATGCTGAATGAGACCCGTATCCGTTTGGAGCTTTGGCTGCTCCGCGTCAGCAAAAACGACGGCGAGGTCATTGTTCGCCCCACACTTCCCTCTGCGCTCCGTTATGCTGAGATCGTCAACGTTCTGCACGCGCATCTCAAGGATCCCTTGAGCGCACAGGATATCGCGGGGCTTTGCAACATCAGCCTCTCCGCTCTGAAAAAGATCTTTACCCGTTATGCGGGCATGGGTGTGTCGCGCTACTTTACCGAGATGAAAATGCGGCACGCCGCCGAGCAATTGCAAGCGGGCATGCGCGTGGGCGAGGTTGCCGCGATGCTTGGATATTACGATCAGAACTATTTCAGCACGGTGTTCCGCCGTGTAATGGGCGCTCCCCCCGGAACCTTCCGCATCAACGAGAAAAAGAACGAGATGCGCATCGAAAGAAAGGAAAAGAACGCTATGAAATTCATCACTGTTCCTACATATGAAAAAATGAGCCGTCAAGCGGCAAACATCATCTCCGCACAGGTCATTATGAAGCCGCAGAGCGTCTTGGGACTTGCCACAGGCTCCTCGCCGCTTGGCATTTACCGCCAGCTCATCGATTGGTACAACAAGGGCGATATCGATTTCTCGCATGCGGTGTCGGTCAATCTTGACGAATACGTGGGACTGTCCGAGAGCGATCCGCAAAGCTACCGCTACTTTATGCAGACCAATTTCTTTGACCACATCAACATCCGCCGCGAGAACACCTTTGTTCCCAACGGATGCGCCTCCGATCTTGCAAAGGAATGCGAGGAATACGACGATCGCATCGAGCGCTTGGGCGGTATCGATATCCAATTGCTCGGTATCGGTCTTGACGGTCACATCGGTTTTAACGAGCCTTCAAGTGTATTCGTTAAATCCACGCACGTTGTTGATCTGCACGAATCCACCATTCGCGCCAACGCCCGTTTCTTCGAAAGCAAGGACCAGGTTCCCCGTCAGGCGGTCACCATGGGAATGGTATCGATCATGCAAGCGAAAAAGATCATCCTCATCGCCAACGGAAAGGCAAAAAAAGACATTGTTCAGCGTGCGTTTTTCGGTCCCATCACACCCGAGATTCCCGCGTCGATCCTCCAGTTGCACCCCGACCTTACCGTGGTGTTCAGCGAAGAATAAAAACTCTTTTGGGGTGAATCAAATGCGTTCCGCATTTGATTCACCTTATTTTGATAACAAGGGGGAGCACATGGAACGCGCTCCCTTTTGAACAGTCATCCTGCCTTTTGAAAGACCAGCAATTTACTGACCAGATAGTTACAAACGATCACGACGAAAGCGGCAACGAGCTTGGAGAAGATCTCACACAGGTTGAACTCGCGTCCAAGAAGTAGCGCTCCCGTCCAAGCGGGAAACAGGACACCGAGAAGGAGCGTCAATCCAAAGGTGATAACGTAATCAAGCCCCAAGGTCACAAGACGCCCTGCCGAAAAGGTCAGAAGCTGACGGACGGGAGAAACCGTCTTGTCCGCATCGGTAAAGACCCACGCGCGATTGGTAAAGAACGCGAACAGCACCGCGCAGACCCATTGGATGAGCTGTGCCGCCGTGTAGAGCGACAGATAGCGCCAACCCGTCACCTCTTCGGGCGGAATTCCGAGAGTGGCTCTGCCGCCAAGCAGAATCAGATAATAGACTCCCCAGCCAACCACGGTGGTCAGCACGCCAAAGACCAGATAGGTCAAAAGCTGTCGGTGGCGGCGAGCCAGCGCTTTGAGTGAAGCAATCATGCCTTTTCCTCGATCTTATAGGTCGTTCCTTCCTTGGTATCGATCAGGGTCACGCCCTTATCCAAAAGATACGCGCGGATGCGGTCGGCTTCGGCATAGTTCTTCGATGCTTTTGCCTCGCGGCGCGCAACGATCAATTCCTCGATCTCCTTAACAAACGGATCATCGGACGCGGGTGCTTCCTCGGCTTTGCTTTCCTTCAGCTTTGCCGCGTTCTCCAAGAGATTGAGGCACAGAACGGTGTCAAAATCCTTGAGCAACGCCAGCTTGGTCGCGTCATTGGTCTTTGCCTTGAGGACATCATAGATCGCGGTGACCGCCAAAGAGGTGTTCAGGTCGTTATCCAGCGCCTTGACAAAACTTGCCTTTTGTTCGTCAAACGCTGCCGTGTCGATCTCCCCCTCTGCCGAGAGGGACGCGATGCGCGAGAGGAGCTTATCGTAAGCGGCACGCGCGTTGTCCATGTTCTCCCAAGAGAACACGAGCGACTTACGGTAGTGCGATTGCAGGCAGAAGAAGCGATAGACCATGGGATCATAGCCCTTTTCCTTCAGGAGCGAAACGGTCAAAAATTCGCCCTTGGATTTGCTCATCTTACCCGAGTTGGTGTTCAGATGCAGAACGTGGAACCAATAGTTACACCACTTGTGTCCGACGTAAGCCTCGGACTGCGCGATCTCGTTGGTGTGGTGGGGGAATGCGTTATCGATTCCGCCGCAGTGGATGTCGAGGTATTCGCCAAGATGCTTCATGCTGATGCAAGAGCATTCGATATGCCAGCCGGGGTACCCCACGCCCCAGGGGCTGTTCCATTTCAGCTCCTGATCGTCAAACTTGGACTTGGTGAACCAAAGCACGAAGTCCGCCTTGTTCTTCTTGTTGCCGTCAGCCACCACGCCGTCGCGCACACCGACCGCAAGATCCTCCTCCTCGAAGTTGTGGAACATATAGTACTGCTTGAGCTTAGAGGTGTCGAAATAGATGTTGCCGCCTGCCTCGTAGGCGTAGCCCTTCTCAAGGAGCGACTCGATGACGCGGATAAAATCGTCGATACAGGAGGTTGCCGGCTCTACCACCTCGGGACGGCGGATGTTAAGTGCTTCGCAGTCCTCAAAGAACTTATCGGTATAGAACTTTGCGATCTCCATGACCGTCTTTTTCTCACGTTTCGCGCCTTTGAGCATCTTATCCTCGCCCGTGTCGGCATCCGAGGTCAGGTGACCGACATCGGTGATATTCATGACACGAGTGACGTCATAGCCCGAGTAGCGGAGGTATCGGTCAAGAATGTCCTCCATGATATAGGTGCGCAGATTTCCGATATGCGCGAAGTGATAGACCGTAGGTCCGCAGGTATACATGCTGACCTTGCCGGGTTCGTGGGGTACGAATTCTTCGCGGGTTCTGCTAAGGGAATTGTAAAGTTGCATGGTATGTCTCCTATCAAAGCGGAGAATGATCTCCGTGTTTATTTTTTGTTATCAAACGTGACGATCAACGCAATATGCTTACTAAATCGCGCGCTTTCACCGATATTGATGTCGGTGCGTAGCCGCATTGTTTGCAAAGCTCCATAGCCGCTTTTTCTTTTGACCATGTAGGCGCAAAAGAAAAAGCTACTAAAAAGAAAAGCGCCGAAAGGAGTATTTCGCCCTCTGCGGAGGGCGACCAACGCCCCACGGCGTTGGATCCGTGCGAGCTTTTGAAAAAGCTCGCCAAAACTTTTGTGGCGGGGTTCGTGCGAACAGAGTGCGCTTATTTTTTCTTTTGCGGTTTCTTTTTCTTTTTTGCTACGGAGTAGCCAAACGTGCCGATGCGTTTACCCAACTCAAAATAGTCGCCGTGCGCGTATGCTACAAGGCTTGCGCGCTCCAAATGAAGCTTTCCGTTTCCGTCAACCAAAGCTTCGTCCACGTCGATTGCCACAATGTCGGCAAGAAACATGTCGTGTGAGCCTAAGGGGATCACGTCGCTGACGCGACACTCCAAAACGAGCGGACTGGCAGAGAGGATCGGACACCCGATTTCCTGCGCGGGCTCTTTTTCAAGGTGACATCGTTCGAATTTATCAAGCTTCGCGCCCGTATGCACGCCGCAAAAGTCTGCCGCGCGGACAAGCTCCGTTGTTGTGAGATTAATGGCGAACTCGCCGCTTTTTTTGATGATCTCATAGGAGTGGCGCGAGGGTCTGACAGAAATATAGGTCTTGGGAGGAATGGTATTGGTGATTCCCGTCCACGCAACGGTAAACACGTTGTCGCGCTCTCCGTCCGAGCAGGTCACCATCGTAGGAGGCACGGGCGAAAGCATGGCTCCGCCTCGCCATTTGATCTTTGCCATTGCGTTCCCTCCCCTTTCTCAAATTTCCATAACATTATATCATATTCGCATCGGCTTGTCAAGATTGTTCGCAAGATTGGAGAACGGTTTTGTCAAATACGAAGCGCCAAACGATCTCCCTTGAAAAAACCTTGACAAAAGCCCTGTACTTCCTTGACAAAACGGTGGAAAATATAGTATAATAAACATAATAGTAATTCTTCGGAAAAGGGGTGCGGCGAGTATGGAAAAAATGAAAATATTAGCGATCGTCGGACCCACGGCGAGCGGAAAAACAGCGCTTTCGATCGAGCTTGCCAAGCAGCTTGGCGGTGAGATCATCTCCTGCGACTCCATGCAGGTCTATCGCACCATGGATGTTGGCACCGCAAAGCCGACAAGCGCCGAAATGGATGGGATCCCCCATCACCTTTTGGATGTGGCAGATCCACAGGAGCCCTTTTCGGTTGCGGAATACGTAAGGCTGGCGCAAGAGGCTGTCAAACAGATCACCGCGCGCGGACGTCTCCCGATCTTCTGCGGCGGCACGGGGCTTTACCTCGATGCGTTTTTGCGGGGCGGCGGCTTTGAGGAAACACAAAGCGATCCTCAATTGCGGGCAGCGCTATTCGCCTATGCCGAAAAACACGGCGCGCATGCGCTTCATGAGAAACTGCGTGCGGTTGACCCCGAAAGTGCCGATACCATTCACGAAAACAACGTCAAGCGTGTAGTACGCGCTTTGGAGATTTTTGAAAGCACGGGAATGACCAAAACAGAGGCGGACAAGCGTTCGCACCTGCAAGAGTCTCCTTACGATGCCACCGTGATCGGGTTGTTCTATCCCGATCGTGAGTTGCTTTACGATCGTATCACACGCCGTGTGGAGCAGATGCTTCGGGACGGCTTGGTGGAGGAAACCCGACGCCTCTTGTCAAAAGGGATCTTTACCCACAACAGTACCGCGGCGCAAGCGATCGGCTACAAGGAGATGCTCCCCTATCTGGAGGGGAAAACTACGCTGGAAGATGCCACTGCCCAACTGATCCTTGCCACGCGGCACTATGCCAAGCGTCAGATGACGTGGTTCCGCTCCAAAAGCTACGTCACGCCTCTTTGCATGGCGGACGAAACCGGCGCTCTGCGTTCCCTTTCCTCGATCACTCGTGAAGCACTCGCCATCTTCTCGAAACACGGTTCCAAGGAGGAAGAGCGATGACACGCCGCGCATTTTTGGAAAAATATTTACTCAAATTCGCAGTCGCGCTCGCGATGCTCGGATTGATCGTTTACACCGTGGGGCATTCGCTTGGAATGCGTGCCGGAGAGCTTTTGACTACCCCTGTTCACCGTGTAACCGACCGACAGATCACAAAGGGTATGGCGTATATCTTTCGTGATGAAGCCATCCTCACGTCAGAAGCTCCCGCGCTCTTTGACGTATTGGTCGCAAGCGGCAGCAAGGTGGGAAAAAACGTGGCGCTCGCACAGGCGCACACCGCCCCTATCGCCGAGGAGGAGTCGGAATCGGCACAGCGGAAACTGGACGAATTGAACCGCGCCATCCGAATCCTTGAAGGAAGCCGTCCCGAAGCCGGCGAAAGTCTGGCTTCGGCGGAGGACGTGCGCGCGGAGGCGGTTGCCGATTATATGCAGATCTGTGCCGCGGTCCAATCGGGCGACCTTGGCGGGATCGCTTCACTGGAGGACGCGTTTTTGCGTGACATGAACCGCTATCTGATCCTTTCGGGAAAGACCGAGGACGCGGATGCCATATTGGAGAGTCTGCGTGCGGAAGAGGCAAAATTGCTGGAGGACAGCATCTATACCACCATTTCCAACACGGCGTCATCGGGTGTGTTTTACAGCGCGGACTACGTGGACGGGTATGAGTCGCTCTTTGGGATCAAAGCGGCAAAAGCCTTGACCGAGAAAAGCTTTCGTGCGTTGCGCGAGCAAGAGCCGCAGAAGCTTCCAAGCGACCGTACGCTCGGAAAAATGGTGTACGGCTACTCATGGTACGTAGCCATAGAGCTACCCACGGAGCTGGTCAAGCAGCTAAAGGCAGGCGAAAGCTATGCGGTCTCCTTCCCCGAAAACAACGGGCGTACGCTCGATTTGAAGCTGGAGCGCACGGACGGTTCTCTTGCTCTATTCCGCTCCGACGATACCCCCACAGGCTTTGCGTATTATCGCGCGCAAGCCGCCGAGATCACCTTGGAGGAGCGCGAGGGACTTTACATTCCCGACGCGGCACTCCGCACGGAGGGGGGCTTTGACGGAGTCTATATCTTTGAAAACAGCACGGCGTATTTCCGTAAGATCAAAATCCTTTATCGCGGTGATGGCTACTGCATCGCATCAGACGAAAGCGATCTTTTGGAAAACGACATCCTGATCACATCGGGAAACAATCTTTACGATGGGAAGGTGTATGAATGAGCGATTTTTCCTATATGGACCAAAATCTCGCCGCGATCAAAGAGCGGATCGACGCGGCGTGTGAAAGACGCGGATACGGCGGCGTGACCTTGCTTGCGGCGATCAAATATACGGATGCCGCACACGTCAATTATCTGCACAAAACGCTTGGCGTTTCGGACGTGGGAGAAAACCGTGTCCAGCAGCTCACCGAGCGTTGGGAGCAATTGGACCGCGAGGGGCTTCACATGCATTTTATCGGAACCTTGCAAAGCAACAAGGTCAAGTATATCATCGATAAGGTGGATATGATCCACTCGCTGGACAGTGAGAGCCTTGCACGCGAAATTGAAAAGCAGGCGGCAAAGCACGAAAAAGTCATGGACGTCTTGGTCGAGATCAATAGCGGAAGCGAGGAAAGCAAGAGCGGACTTGCCCCCGATACGGTCGCGGATTTTTGCATGGGCCTTACAAAATACCCCCACATTCGACTGCGCGGATTTATGACAATGGCGCCAAAATGCGAAAAAAATGAGGATTATCGAAAATATTTTCGAGAAACTTCACAATTATGTCTTGACATTTGGACAAAAAAACTTCATAATATAGGTAGACCCATTTTATCCATGGGAATGTCAGGCAGCTTTGAGGTCGCCATTGAGGAGGGCGCGGACATCGTCCGCATCGGACGCCTGCTGTTTGAAGAACCGAATGAAAAATAATTATGTGAGAGATAAATGAGGAGGATGACATGAATTTACTCAAGAGATTCGTTCGTAACGACAATGCCGATCTGGAGGAAGATTACGACGAGATGTACAGAATGCCGGATGACATTCAGATGCCCGATATGGAGGATGCAGAGAATGTTTCCGCATTGGACAGCCCCGCACGCAAGGATCCCGAGATCCATCCCGCAAGTGCCGAAAAGGTAACGCTCAAGCTGCTCCAGCCCAAGAGCCATACCGAGGCAACCAAAATTGCGGACAAGCTCAAGGAAGGATGTATCGTCCTTCTTGACATCAGCCATCTGACCAAGGATCAGGCACACCGTCTGGTCGATTTTCTGGCAGGTGTTGCATACGTGCTTGGTGGCGAGATGATCAAGACTAACAAGAGCACCATTGTGGTCTCTCCCGCAGGTGTTGATATCTCCAGCTTCGCAAACGACGCAGAGGAGGAGGCTCCCGCGCCTGCTGAAGTGGAAGAGGTTGTTGAAGAAGAGGAAGAGTACGTCGAAGAAGAGTACGAGGAGATTCCCGCCGAGGAGGCTTGATCGTTTGAATCTTGCCATCGGCGCCCGACTGTGGGGAGAAAGACTTTGCAAGGTTTTTCTCCCCGCAGGATTTTTTAAGAAGGAGGTGGGAGCATGACGGTCGCTCTCTATCTGATTCAACAAACCGCAATCACGCTCATCGGTGTTCTGGAAATCGCCATGTTTGCCCGCGCGATCCTTTCCTGGTTCGACCAAACGGGGGAAAGCCGCATTTCCGCCTTTCTCTTCACCGTCACCGAGCCGATCATCTTCCCCATTCGTGCCTTGTGCGAAAAAATGCACTGGTTTGAGGGGGTTCCCATCGACATCCCGTTTATGATCACCTATCTCATTCTGATCCTTTTGCAGACACTCATGGGAGCATTTTGATGGCAGGCGCAGAACAAACGCTTTTGGAGGCGCGTATTCGCGACGCCGCGCAAAAATGCGACAAAGGGATCGTGGCGGTTATTCCGTTTCTTGATCCGCGCGAATGCAAGCTTGCCGAAAGAACCTTGCGCGCCGCGGGATTATGGAATGCGGCATGGCTTTGGGGCGGCTATCCCGAAGCCGAGCGGAGAACTTTGTTTCTTCTCCCCGATTATCTGACGGCCTGCTTATCCGCTTTCCCCATGGAGTGTGACGTAAACGAAGTGATCGAATTACTCTCGGACGAGCTACACGAAGCGGTCACCGCTCTTCGCATCACGGGCAGCGGTTTTCGAACGCTTTCCCACCGAGATTATCTCGGCTCGGTCCTCTCTCTCGGTCTGGAAAGAAGCGCGATCGGAGACATTGCCGTGCAAAACGAGCGTGAGGCAGTACTGTTTTGTTCCGCAACAATGGCAACCTTTTTGCGAGAAAACCTCTCCCGCGTTGCCGCGGACAGTGTCAAAATCTCGCCCTATACCCCTGACGCACTGTTTACGGACGGGCGGCATTACGAGCAAATCTGTGACACGGTTGCATCCGAGCGCTTGGACTGCGTGATCGCCGCGCTTTGCAACCTCTCCCGAGAAGCGGCACAAGCCTTGATCCGTTCGGACGCGGTTGAAGTGGACTTTGAGTCGGTCTTGCGCGTGGATCCGGCGGTCTACCCACCCGCAACGCTTTCGGTACGCGGATACGGTCGCTTTCTCCTTCGTGCCTACGAAGGAGAAACCCGCAAAGGGCGCTTACGCCTTCGCGCAGATCGGTTGGTATAAATAGAAACACGGTTTTGTGGAGAAAGCTTTTTGAAATGAATGTGTTCTTTCGTGGGGGAAACTTCTTGTAAGAAGTTTCCCCCACACCCCTTTCAAGAACTTTCACCACCTTTTTATAGCCCCCTCGAAAGGAATGTATTTCAAAGCATTTCCTTCGGGGGTGCTCTGCGTTGGGTGAAAGCGTTCGTGCAGTACAAACTCCCGCACGCTGTCACTTTAGAGCGCAGACGGTAGAATAGCTCCCGCTACCACTTTGGTACCGCCACCCAAAGTGGTCACGAAAGTTAGTTTACCAATGTCAAAACAACTTTTGCCTCTCCCCTTTGGGGGAGGTAGCACGCGTAGCGTGACGGAGAGGGCGCTAATAAAAATACTCACGGAAGTTAGTTTGATGGGGGGAACCTTTTTGAAAAAAGGTTCCCCCCATCAAAACACTTATCTCTCAAAACATCATATTTTCGATATAGGCATTTTGAAAGGCTTGTGAAAAAGAAAGCTCCACGACCTCTGTGCGCCGTGCAAGGGATTCGATGCGGCTTTGTGCCGTGGGATCAGCAAAACATTTTGCCGCGCCAAGCAAAGCCGTATTTCCCACTGCGCGCGCACGCGATGCCAACGCTTTGGGAATCAAGCCGATCTCTGCCGCATTGGCAATGTTCATATAGTATCCAAGTCCCCCCGCAAGGCATACTTCGTCGATTT
This sequence comes from Eubacteriales bacterium, assembly GCA_045632805.1. Classification (GTDB taxonomy): domain Bacteria; phylum Bacillota; class Clostridia; order Oscillospirales; family CAG-272; genus UMGS1865. The sequence goes on from JAZQXI010000169.1 coordinate 16,108, forward strand.
CATCCATACTCACGTGGCACTCTGTCAGCAATGCCTCGATTGCCGCAGAGATCGCCGCCTTGGCAAGCTGAAACTGTCGGATATCCTTTTGTGAAAGATAAACGTTACCGCACAGCGCAAACCGATCTTCACAACGGTATCGCATCAAGGGGGAGCTACATTCCTCGCTCCACGCACCGCTCTCGTCGATCACGCCCTCTCGCACAAGACACGCGATCAGGTCGATGAGTCCGCATCCGCATATGCCTTTTGCGCGCTCACTGCCAATCGTATCAAACGAAAGAAGTCCTTCAACCGCATCCACGCGGGTGATCGCCCCCAGTGTACCGCCCATGCCACATTCGATGCATGCTCCCTCAAGAGCCGGTCCTGCCGCCGCCGAGGTCGCGTAAAGCCTTCCCTTGTGAGAAAGTAAAATTTCTCCGTTCGTACCGACGTCCACCAAAAGAACCGTCTTGTCACCGGTGTCCATCTCGCATGCGATTGCCCCTGCCGTAACGTCCGCGCCGATATAGGCACTGACCGACGGTAACAGACGCACGCCCGCCACGGGAAGCCCCAACGCTTTGCCCTCTCGGTACTGGGTATCGGTAAAGCGAGGCGTAAACGGATAGGCACCGATCGAGGTCGGATCCTCATTCAAAAGCAAATGCAACATCGTTGTATTGGCGGCAACGACCAGCTCTCTTACGGGATGCGTTGAAGAAAGCGCGCTCACCATCCGTCGAACAGCGTCAAGGAGCAAGCGTTGCATCGTTTCTCCCTTGCCTTCTCCCCACGCCACAATGCGGGAAAGCACGTCCGCGCCGCACACGCCCTGCGGATTGAGTTCGGAAACGCTCTTCAAAAGCGCCCCCGAAGAACCGTCGACCAAAGCAGCGGCAAGCGTCGTAGTGCCAATGTCAAGCACGATTCCGACCTCGCCGTCAATATTCACACGTTCAGAGGTCGTTTCAATCCGTTCGGATTCGCCCTTTGCGGTTTTGGGAAGCTCGATGCACACGTCCGCAACCAAGTTGGCGCGGCAGGAAAGGATCTCACCGTCGGAATCGGGGATCGCACCGTCAACCTCTCCCGAGATCAAACGCACGCGGCATTTTCCGCACGTTCCCTTGCCGCCGCACGCCGCAGGCAGGTAATATCCGTTTTCCGCCAGCACGTCCAGCAAAAGGCTGCCGTCTTCCGCCTCCAGAACTTCACCCGTCGGCAAAATGGTAATACGCCGTTTCATGCGCACGCCCTCCTTCTCTTCTATTCTGTGTTTGATTATAGCATATCCCCTCACGTTTTGCAAGTGGGCGGATATGCTTTTTTCGTGATACAAGAAGGGTCAACCCAAACCTCCATTTGAGCCGACCCTTTTGCAATTTTATTTTTTATTTCGCGTAATCGACCGTACGGGTCTCGCGGATCAGATTCAGCTTGATCTGTCCCGGATACTTGACCTCGTCCTCGATCTTCTTTGCCATCTCGCGCGCGATCAGCTTCATGACCTCGTCGCTGACGACCTCGGGCTTGACCATGACACGAATCTCGCGTCCTGCCTGGATTGCAAATGCCTTATCCACACCGGGGAAGCTGACTGCAACCTCCTCCAGCTTTTGGAGACGCTTGATGTAGTTTTCCATATCCTCGCGACGCGCGCCGGGTCTTGCCGCGGAAACCGCGTCTGCCGCCTGCACCAAAATCGCGATAATGGTCTTTGGCTCTACGTCGTTATGGTGTGCCTCAACAGCGTGCAGAACCTCTGCGTTCTCCTTATACTTCTTGAGCGCATTGACCCCAAGCTCCACGTGCGAGCCTTCCATATCCTGCGGGAATGCCTTACCGATATCGTGAAGAAGTCCCGCACGGCGTGCGGTCGTACCGTCAACGCCCAATTCGTCTGCCATCATTCCCGCGAGCCATGCCACCTCAATGGAGTGCTGCAGGACGTTCTGACCGTAGCTGGTACGGTAACGCAGACGTCCCAAAAGCTTCATCAGATCGGGATGGATACCGTGTACGTTGACCTCGTAGGTAGCTCTCTCGCCCGCCTGCTTGATCACAGCGTCCACTTCCTTGCGGGATTTTTCGACCATTTCCTCGATGCGTGCGGGATGGATACGTCCATCGGAGATCAGCTTCTCAAGCGCCAATCTTGCCACCTCGCGGCGAACGGGGTCAAAGCCCGAAATCGCGATCGCCTCGGGGGTATCGTCGATGATCAGCTCCACGCCCGTCAAGGTTTCGATCTTTTGAATGTTACGGCCCTCACGTCCGATGATACGTCCCTTCATTTCCTCGTTGGGAAGAGCAACCACCGAAACGGTTGCCTCGGTAACGTGATCGGCAGCGCATCTTTGAATTGCCAAGGACAAGAGATTTCTTGCCTTGCTGTCTGCCTCTTCCTTAAATTGACTCTCAAGCTCATCCAGCTTTTGCGCCATGTCGTGTCTTGCCTCGGACTCCACGCGCTCGATCAATTCCGCCTTTGCCTGCTCGGCAGTGTATCCGGAGATCTCCTCCAGGCGAGTCAGATGCTGTCCCAGCACCTCGTTGATCTGCTCACGCACAGCGTCGTTTGCCTTGAGCTTTTCGTCGAGCTGCTCGTTTTTGCGCTCCAAGGCTTCTGTTTTTTTGTCAAGGTTCTCTTCTTTCTGATTCAAACGTCTTTCCTGACGGGAAACCTCACTGCGGCGCTCCTTAAGCTCACGCTCGGTTTCGTTTCGCAAGCGCAAAACCTCTTCCTTGCCCTCCAGAAGGAGCTCCTTCTTTTTTGCCTCTGCGTTCTTTGCGCTGTCATCCAAAATCCGTTTTGCCTCTGCCTCCGCGGAGCCGATCTTCTTCTCGCCGATGCTCTTGCGGATCACAAAGCCAATGAATCCACCGATTACCAGTGCCAAAGCGGCAGCAGCAATCGCGACCCATAACTCAACTGTCATTCCTTACACCTCCCTTAAATTTGGTTTGAAATTTGATTGTTTTGATTTGTATGTATCTCGGGTTTGTCTCACTTTGCCGCAGGCGCCTCGATTGGTATCCTTGGGCGGTTATGCAGCTATTCAAAGCACAAAATGTGCGAGTATATCATACATATTTCATTATACACGATTTTTGAGCCGTTGTCAAGACCCCACGGAGCAGTTTTTGTCTGTTCGCGCTTGGTTTTTTGGGAAGTTCTTCCCTCATCCTTCCGACCAACATCTCACCCTCAAGAGAGACAGTCACCGCGCGTATGCGTGTAAAACTGTCCTTGATCTCGGCGCAGTGCTTCTGCACAAACGGCGAAAAAACGGGTACAAGTCAGTGGTAACGAACCGACGGCGGCATCCCCGTTTTGCGACAAAGGATCCCGTAAACAGCGTTTGGGCACCGAACACAAGTTGCGTTCGGTGCCCAAAGTATGCTCGCTTATTTCCTTTTACCACGCAGTAGGGACGCCGTCTACGTAATGCCAGTGTTGAAAGCCCGTGTCTCCGGGATCGGTTTCCGTGTAGTAGCTGACGGTCGCTTCACCAAACGGATCGTTCCCCGTGCCTGCGGTAACCAGCTCCCAATCGGTCAAGCTGCCGCCGTAGTATACGGTCTCAAGAGCGGTACATCCGCCAAACACCTTGTCACCGATATGCGTGATGCTAACGGGGATCACAACGCTCTGAAGCGCGGTGCATTCATAAAACATACCGTTTGTAATCTTCTTCATTCCGCTTGAAAGGACGGCGTGCTTGATCGCACAATTGTTGAATACGTAATCCTCAACGGTGGTCACACTGTTGGGGAGCGTGATCGACTTCAAGCCGGAACCCGCGAACGCATGCGACTCGATCTTGACCAAGCCTTCGGGCAACGTAATGCTCTGCAAAGCGGTGCAGCCGAAGAAGATCGAATCAGGCAAAACACTCAAGCCGTTGGGAAGATTGACCTCTGCAAGAGCCGTGCAAGAATCGAACATAGCGATACCAAGCTCGGTTTTGCTATCGAGAACGGTAGCCGAGGTAAGTGCGGAACAGCCTTCAAACGTGCTTCTCTCCACCTTCTCCAATCCCTCGGGGAGCGTGATGCTCTTTAATGCCTTGCAAAAGCCAAATGCCCCCTCGGCAATGGTTTTTACGCTGTCGGGAATCGTGATGCTCTTTATGTTGGAACCATAAAACGCTTGTGCGCCGATATAGGTCACGCTGTCCGGAATGATTACTCCAACGATATCCGCATTGTTAAATACTTGAAAGCCGATATGCGTAACAGCCTTGCCCTCGTAGGTGTCGGGGATCATTACGTAACGGTCCGTGCAGCTACCCATGCTTTGCAGCATATACGTGTCGCTTTTTTCACGCAGGGTAAACTCCAAGCCCTCGCTGGGCTCGGTGGGAATCGGGACATCCTCTTCTTGTTGTTCATTTTCACCGCTCGGCGTTTCGTTTGGATCTTCGTCGCCCGTGGTTTCGGTTCCTCCGCCGTTGCAAGCACAAAGAACGCAAGACATTGCCAACAGCAATGCCAACAGTACCGACCATGTTTGTTTTTTCATTTTCTTTTTTCTCCTTTTTTATGTCGCCGACACAAAGTGCTCTGCCGAGCGTGCTTCAAATTATATCAGATCCCTGTATTTCCCGTGTTTATAAAGTGTAAACAATCCGTTAATATCCGTTTGGCGTATATAAAGTGTAGACAAAAGGTGCGCAATTGATCAATTTGCAAAAACTTGTTGATACCGCTTTTTTCTTTGACACCATAGGCGCAAAGAAAAAAGCTTGGCAAAAAAGAAACGCCGTAAAAAGAGAAATTCCGCCGTCTGCGGACGGCGAGGAGGCTTACGCAGCCTCCACCGCGCAAACTTTTGAAAAAGTTTGATCAAAACTTTCATCAAACTGACGAAAGCCGGTGGTTGTATCTAAATTCCAAAAGGGTGTCTTTCGTGCATTCCGCACGCAAGACACCCTTTATAATATTCTTTGAACGGTTTGCGCGGCAACGGATCAACGCTCCCGCATGGACATCTTAAACAGCTCCTCGGTAGCAAGTCTTGCCTTTGCCACCGCTACGCTTGCCGTTGGGAAGCAATAGAAAAGCTGATCTCTCTGTCCGATTCCGATCACGTCACCGATCTCATAGAAGAAATAGTCGGA
>JAZQXI010000170.1:0-2563 GCA_045632805.1 Eubacteriales bacterium
CCAGCGATACGAGAAGCGACGCGCAGGTGTGGCGCAGATCGTGGAAGCGGATATCCCTCATTCCGTACTGTTTGAGGAGCTTCGGAAAGTGCGCCGTGATATAACTTGGCTTGATCAGCTCACCGAGGGGATTGACGCACACCATATCGAGATGCTTTTTGGAATATGCCTTGCGGAATTGCTTTTGGAAATCGGCTTGTCTTTGCTTGTGCTCCAGCAGAATTTCCTTGACCTCGGGGATCATTTTGAAGCTTCTGCGCGAGCTTTCTGTCTTCATCTCATCGCTGACCACCTGCACCATTTTGCCCTCGCGCACTACTTCAAGAACCTTCTGCCCGATGAAGATTTTATCGTTCTCAAAGTCGATGTTGCTCCACGAAAGTCCCAGCGCCTCGCTCCGTCGCAATCCGCAGTACACCGCGAGGACAATGGGGATATAAATCGTATCCTCCTTTGCCTTTTCAAGTAGCTCCTTGACCTCGTCCACCGAGTAGAACGCGCCCACGAATTTCTTCACCTGAGGGCGCTCCACTCTGTCCATCGGGTTGACCTCAAGGATTTCTTGACGGATGGCATATTCGAACGCCGTGTGGAGCAGATTGTGGTAGTGAAGCACCGTCTGCTCGCTGTCACCGTCCTCGCGCAGGTAATCGTAAAACCCGTGAATGAGGCGCGGTTTGCAATCGGCAAGCGTGATCCGATCGCTGAAATATTTCTTCATTTTTCCGTTGACGCGGCTCTTGTAACCGTAGTACGTAGACTCTTGGATTTTGTGAATATGAACCTTGTCGAGCCAGTCGTTGAGGAAGGGCAGAAGAGGATATTTGGACGGATCATCGTAGCCGTCAAGAAATCTTCTGTACTCGTTTTCAAACTTGATTTGGGCATCGCGCTTTGCCTTGTTGATCACCGACTTTGGTGTGCCGGATGGGATGCCGAGTCCGATCCATTTTACCTTGCCTTTTTGCGTGATCGGGTCTTTGAAGCTGACCACAAGATAGAGCATTCCGCGCTTCTCCTGGACGCTGCCGGACACGCCCTTGTTGTATTTGTTTGCCATATTAAACTACCTCCTTTTGATCTGCGGCAACACACAAGATACCACGCTTATCGTCAGAAGTCCAGCCCTGTGGGTTCGAAGTTACATTTACAACATAAGTTTTTTCAGAGGTGCTCTTACCCATCAGGAAATTGATCGCATTGACCTTGGCAATACGGTACTCACGACCGATTTTTATCGATGGAATCTCGCCGCTTCGAAGGAGCTTTGAGGCTTGTTTTTCACTAATTCCGAGCATTGAGGCAAGTTCCTTGCGGTTAAGCGCGTCGGGATACATGCGAAACATTTTCGCAAATTCGGGTCTGATTTTGGTCATTTTAGTCCTCACTTTCACAAAATTTAGGATTGGCGCCACAAAAGGCGCCACTGGTACCAGGGTTGGTACCAGCCAAACATGCCGACAACACGGGGCTTTTCGGCGTTTTTTCGAATAAAAGGCGCCAGCAAAGGCGCCAGGTGGCGTAACTGGCACCAGCAAAAACACAACTACCCAAGAGCCCAAAAAGCCCGATTTCATGCGGGTTTTCGGTCGGCTCTGCCGTCCGAAGTTGAGGGGCAATGGCGACAAAAGGCGCCAGTGCTTTCTCCCGCTTCAAAATCGAACTTCGCAAAAATGCGAGTTCGACGCTTGCTTCCGGCCTCCTCTCTATCTCTATATTCTTTTCTGCTCTATATCTATAGCCTTATATTTTATAGTTCAGCTCTTATTTATAGTGTCACCATTTTCAATACCACCCTCAGTCCACCATGAACTCGGGGTGAGTTCAAATCGGCAAATTATCGTAGTCGATTTTGATGATTTTATAGTGGTTTGCCTCGTATCCGTGCTCCTCACTGTAGCTGTGAGTTTTCTCAATAAAGCCACGGCGAACAAGCTCCTTGAGTGCCAGATCAACCGTCTCAACCTTGCTGATTCCGCAGGCGCGAGCGATGTGCCGTCTGGTCGGAAAAGCGTATCCCTTTTCGCGATTTTCCATGCGACACAAAAAGCAATAGACCGCGATGTCCCGCGGCTTGAGCCCTACGTAAAATACGGTGTTGTCCACCATAAAAAAGTTGCTTTTTTTCTGTTCCATAAAGTCCTCCTGAATTTTTATTGACAGATTTATTTTTTTGTGATATAATTTTTTCAAGGTCAAAACGACCTAATCTACAATGCCCATCTTTGATGGTGCGTGCCCGTTATGGCACAGGTGTTTTTTTGAAACTTAATAAGAGAAATTGCAACATTCGAATCAGACTGACTCCTTGCGGCTCGGACTTTACAAAAGTCCAATTCAAGATCGATGGTGTTACCTACGACTTGTTTTTGAGCGGCGTTATGGGAAGTCAGTTTTCTTCTTTATTAACGGCTGTTTATTGTCTATATGAAGAAGATGATTTTGACCATTGGCATTACCACAGGCATAACCATGAGGTGAAACGAGAATTTCCCAATGATCGAAATGATGGACTCTATGCCACCAAAGCAGAATTCTATTGGGATGGTGAGAGATACGGATA
>JAZQXI010000171.1:0-3419 GCA_045632805.1 Eubacteriales bacterium
GTCAGAAGAATATACCGCAAAACCGCGCCTCTTTTTTGAATTTCGGCAAGGATCGCATCGGCATTTGCCGAGGGATCGATCACCACCGCCTCGCCGCCGTCAAAAAGACAGTAGCAATTGGCGCCGAAGGAGCCAGGGTAAAGATTCACGATTTCCACGCGTACACCCCCATTTTTACAAAATCATCATTTATTATATCATATGTTTAGCAAAAAGTCTATGGTTTTTGCAAAAAAACAAGAATCTTTTTGCAAAAAAAGTGTGTTGAGTAATTTTCTGATATTCCGAACCCATATCTTTAATTTTGGCTATTTTGCTTGACATTCTGTTGCCCCTATGATATACTAAAAAAAATAATAGGACGGTATAACGCAATGAAATCAATGACAAAGCTGTTGGCATACCTCTTGCTTGCCGTGATGATCTTGACCACGCTTTCCTGCGGAGGCGAGTCTAGCACCACTTCGGGGGAGCGTGGGGAGCCAAGCACTCCGCCAACGCCTGAGGTCATTCCCGCACCTGACGGAGCAATTTCGGTATCGGAGCTCAACGTACTGCAAATCGTTTATCCCATGGGATCAAAGGATGGATATAGCCAGAGTGCCGTAGCGATTGCAAACGCCATCAAAGAAAAGTTTTCCATCGAGGTCGAGGCTGTTCCTGACGGATACAGTACCGAAACCACCTGTGAGATCCTTTTGGGAGCGTGTAAGAACCGCGAGGCGACCCAAAATATCGAATTTCGCAGAAATCGGGATTATTTCTGGCGCGTTGACGGCAAAAAGTTGGTTCTTGCCGCTGCTTCGGAGAATGCCGTTGAAGATGCCACCGAGGCATTTATCAGCCGTATCATCGATTCCCATGACGGAAGTGATATGTTTTATCTCGGTACCCGTCAGGATTATACCTATATGGCTACCTATACCGTCGATGACGCGCGCTTGGGTAAGGTCAATTTGTTGGATTGTGTCATAGTCCTTCCCGAATTGTCCATTCAGTATGAGCGTGAGACAGCCGAGCGCGCCGCGGCACATTTCCTTGATATGACGGGATATACGATTCCGATCGTAACCGAGGGGAAAAAGCATTACGCAACTTATGAGCTTCACGTCGGCATGACCCAAACGGTACGGGAAGAGGGATTGACCGTTCCGGAGGAAGCAGATTCCTACGTCATCTCCGAAACGTCCTTCGGGGTATCCGTTTTGGCAGAGTCCGCTTATGCGTACTATGCGGTTGGTGAGCTGTTTGCCTCTTCCTTTGTCGCAAACAATGCGGTTGATAAAAAGATCAAGGTTTCCCTCGATGAGCCGATGGTTGGAAAGGGAACCGACGAGCCGCTCCGCGTGATGAGCTTTAACATCCTTTATATCGACCGCGCAATCGGAATGGATATCATCAATCCCGACCGTGTACCGCACGTCATCGAAACGATCAAAAAGGCGAACGTTGACGTGATCGGCTTGCAGGAGGTCACTCCCGAATGGAAGGCGTATCTGTTGGAATATCTTTCGGATGAATACGCGTTTGTCGGTGAGGGAAGAGACGGCGGCAACAAGGGCGAGCACTCTGCTATTATGTATCGCAAGGATCGGTTCGAGCTTTTGGAGAGTGACACCATTTGGCTCTCCCTCTATCCCGATCAGGTCTCTAAAATTCCGGAATCCTCTCTCAACCGTATCGCAACCTGCGTCAAGCTACAACGCAAATCCGACGGAAAGGTCTTCGTACACATCAACACCCACCTCGATCATAAAAGCGAGGATGCGAACGTTAAGCAAGGTAAGTATCTTTTAACGCTTGCCAAAAGCTTTGAAGGATTCCCGACCTTTATTACGGGAGATTTTAATGCAAATTCCAAATCGCAGACCTATGCAAATATGGAAAAGGCAGGGTATAAGGATTCCGCCAAAATTGCATTTGACGCGGTTATTGATAACACCATTAGCGGAAAAGTGATTGACTATTGCTTTGTCAGAGGAGCACTTGTCAAGACCTATCGCGTTGACACGACCAAATACGATTACGAGCAGGATCCGTCCGACCATTGTCCCGTTATTATCGAGGCGATCCTAAAATAATCCCCCAAAGGCTTACGGAAACGCATTTCCGTAAGCCTTTTTCCATCTGCTCTTTATTTCAAACACGCCTTTTTCAACCGCTTTATCGAAAAATACAAAAACGGAAGGGAAAAGAGAAACGCAAAGGCATCGGCAGTTGGTTGCGTGCAGATCAGCCCTTGCAATCCCAATACGTTCGGCAAAAAGAAGATGAGGGGGAGAAAGAAGATCCCTTGCCGCGCCGATGCTAAGATTGTACCTTGAATGGAGTGTCCCGTGGCTTGCAGATACAAAATGGTCGAGGTCACGATTCCGTGTGTGAATAATACCGCGCTTTGCGCGCGTAACGCGGAAGCCCCCACCGATACCACCGCAGGGTCATTTTGAAACCACGAGAGGATCTTATCCGCGCCGAAAAAGAGCGGAATCCCAATCAAAAACATTGCAATCGTCCCCGCAAACAACGAAAAACGGAAGGCTTTCTTCATGCGGTCACAGTTTCCCGACCCCATATTGTAGCCCACCACGGGCATCATGCCTTGACCGATGCCCAGACAGACGCTGAACACCAGCAAAAAGATCCGTGCGACCAGGGAAAGGGCTGTGACCGCGGCTTCTCCGTATCCGCTTGCCGCACGGTTGAGAAGGATCGTTGCCACCCCCGATAGTCCTTGACGGAAGAGCGATGGAAGCCCCGCCAAAACGATCCGTCCGGTATTTGTAAACGTGCGCAAGCGTAATCCCTCTAAAAGAGAAAGAGTGCTTCGTCGCAGGAAAAACGCGGACAGCAGAACGAGCAAAGAGACTGCTTGACTGATCAGAGTTGCCAACGATGCCCCCGCGATCCCAAGACGGGCGTGTATGATGAGAAAAGGATCGAGCAGAATGTTGAGGAGACTCCCGGACATCAATCCTGCCATCGAGTAATACGCCCGTCCCTCGGCGCGTAACAGCTGACTTAAGACAAATACGCCGCACATCAAAGGCGCCGACCACAAAAGAGGTACGACGTATGCCTTGGCGTAGGGAAGCACCGCGTCAGACGCGCCGAGAAAGCGTAGGAGCGGATCGGTAAAGAGCAATCCGCCCAGTGTGACACCGACTCCGCAGATGAGGGAGAGAAAAAATGCCGTTTGTGAAAAGTTACATGCCGCTTGACGATCCTTTTTCCCCAATGCGCGCGAGAGCAGGCTACCCGCACCCATTCCAAGCGTATAGCCAACCGCTTGAATCAGAACGTGAAGTGAGAAGGTCACACCCACCGCCGCGCCCGCATCCGTTCCAAGAGAGGAAACGAAATAAGAGTCTGCCAAGGAGTATCCCGCAATTACCAACAGCCCCAGTGTGTTGGGGAGAGCA
>JAZQXI010000172.1:0-8888 GCA_045632805.1 Eubacteriales bacterium
CCGTGTTCGTCGTAACCGTATTGGGCGTTATCTTCGGCTCTCTTGCAGGCTATTGCGGCGGAGCGGTTGATATCGTTATCATGAGAATTTGTGATATTTTGATGTGCTTGCCCGGTTTCCCGATCCTTTTGATCGTCGGTATGGTCATTGAGGCATGGGGAATTGGCTTGGAATTCAAGATCTATTACCTGATGGCGTTCTTAGCGCTGATCTCGTGGTCGGGAACTGCGCGCCTGGTTCGCGGACAGATCCTTTCCTTGCGTGAGCAGGAGTATATGGTGGCGGCTGAGGCAATGGGATATTCCGTCAAGCGTAAGATCTTTAAGCATCTCGTGCCCAACGTCATGCCGCAGCTCATCGTTTCCATGACCTTGAGCCTTGGAAGCATGATTCTTTACGAGGCGTCGCTCTCTTATTTGGGCTTGGGAGCTCCCGAGGAGCATGCCGCATGGGGTAGTATGATCCAGATCATTTCCAGTGACCCCAATATTCTCGAAAACTATTTCAACGTATGGGGACCTCCCGGTATCTGCATTATCCTTGCAGTTCTTGGATTCAACTTTGTCGGTGACGGTCTGCGCGATGCGCTGGATCCCAAGATGAGGAGGTAATCATGAGCTTGTTTCAAAAAAATCAGAAAAAAGCAAACGGACATTATCTCTCCGGCAAGGAGATCCGCGCAATTGCCAAGGCAAACGCCAAGGTGATGCACGCTTTGGAAAAGAGAAAGTACCGCAAAGCAGATCCGAGTGAGTTCATCACAAGCATGAAGGATCCAAAGAATATTTTGGAGATCGATGACCTGCACACCTATTTCTTTACCGATCAAGGTGTGGTCAAGGCGGTCAACGGTGTTTCTTTCAACGTTCCGCAAAACGCGACCGTCGGTGTTGTCGGTGAATCGGGATGCGGAAAAAGTGTTACGAGCATGTCGGTCATGCGTCTTTTGCAAGGACCGCAGGGTCAGATCTATTCGGGTCAGATCCGTTTCAAGTCCGAGGAGTTCGTACGCGACGCTAAGGGAAATCCCTTGCCGCTGATGAACGATAACGGCAAATATGTGACCGATGACAACGGTAATTTGGTATATAAGACCGAGGAAGTTGTACTTGATATCGCAAACATGCCGATGAGCGAGATCCACCGTATCCGCGGACGTCAGATCTCTATGATCTTTCAGGAGCCTATGACCTCTCTCAATCCCGTTTTTACCATCGGTAATCAGTTGGATGAGGTCACCTTTATCCATGTGCCGGGCGCAACACCCGAAATGGCAAAAAAGAAGTCCTTGGAGATGTTGGAGCTGGTGGGAATTGCCGCTCCCGAGCGTGTGTACAATTCCTATCCGCACGAGCTTTCGGGCGGTATGAGACAGCGTGTGATGATCTCGATGGCACTTGCGTGCAATCCCCGTCTGATCATCGCGGATGAACCTACAACGGCTCTTGATGTAACCATTCAGGCGCAGATCCTTGATTTGTTGCGGGATCTGAAGAACCGAATCAACGGTTCCGTTCTTCTGATCACCCATGACTTGGGGATCATTGCCGAAATGGCGGATTACGTGGTCGTCATGTACGCCGGGCGCGTAATTGAGCAGGGAACGGTCTCCGAGATTTTCCACAATCCGATGCATCCTTATACCATTGGACTGCAAAAGTCCAAGCCGACCATGGATTCTTCCGAGGAAACGCTGTTCAACATTCCCGGAAACGTCCCCAATCCCGTCAACATGCCCAACCACTGCTATTTCAAAGAAAGATGCTCGATGTGCGTTGGAAAATGCTCGGGGGACTATCCATGTATGGTACAGGTCAGCCCGACACACTATGTAGCGTGTCATTTATACAGTGAGGAGGGCAGAAAATGGCAAAAGAAAAACTGAACAAGGCTGTGCGTCCCGAGCCTTACTCGGCGGAAACGATCTTTGACGATGCAAGAATCGCCAAAGAGGAGAGAGCGGCAAGAGAGGCTCGCATTGCAGCTGACACAAACAAGCCCTTCGACCCCGAGGCGCTTTTGGAGGTTCGTCACCTTTGCAAGAGCTTTCCCATTAAGAAAAGCCTGATGGGGAAGACTCTTCAAAGCCTTGTTGCCGTGGATGACATCTCCTTCACGCTCAAGCCGGGCGAAACGCTTGGTATTGTTGGCGAATCGGGATGCGGAAAGACTACAATGGGTAGAACCGTTCTTAAGCTCTATGAGCCAAACGGCGGTCAGATCATTTTTGACGGTAAGGATATTACCGATTATAAAAATTCCCAGATGCGGTCTATCCGCACCAAGATGCAGATCATTTTCCAGGATCCGTATTCTTCTTTGCCTCCCAGAAGCACGGTTGGAGACATTCTTTCAGAGCCGGTGCGCGTACATAAGATTGTGCCGCCGGGCGAGGTAAAGGAATACGTTCTGGATCTGATGGAGAAATGCGGGTTGCGTGACTACTATTACGAGAGATATCCGCACGAGTTCTCGGGTGGACAGAGACAGAGAATTTGTATTGCCAGAGCGTTGGCTGTGAAACCGCAGCTCGTGATCTGTGACGAGCCGGTTTCGGCTTTGGACGTATCCATTCAGGCTCAGATTATCAATCTGCTCAAGGATCTGCAAAAGTCGATGAATCTGACTTATCTGTTCATTTCGCATGACCTGTCGGTCGTGAAATTCATTTCGGATAAGATTGGTGTTATGTATTTGGGTTCCATGGTGGAATTTGGTGATAAGAAGGATATTTTCGCTCATCCGATGCATCCTTATACCAAGGCACTGTTCTCGGCAATCCCAAATCCGAACCCTGACGTTAAGATGAATCGAATCGTCCTGAACGGAGACATTCCGTCTCCCGCAAATCCCCCCAAGGGATGCCGCTTCCACACCCGTTGCCCGTATGCAAGCGAGCGTTGCAAGCATGTGACTCCCGAATATCGTGAGGTCAGTCCCGGGCATTTTGTGGCGTGCCATCATCATTGGATGACTTGGAGTGAAACATGAGAAATCAAGAAGAAAAGAAGAAAAAGAAAGAAAAAATCCGTTACATTGATGACGGTAGCACGATCTCGGATATGTCGGGACTTGATCCTTACGGGAAACAGAAGGAGCAGAGTCCATATGCCAACTATGAGCGTCCGCTTCCGCGCTGGAGACAGATCGTCAATACCTATTTTGATACGGTTAAAATGATGCTCTTGCCAATGCTGGCATTTATGCTGATCATCGCGCTCGCGTTCTTTCTCATCTGGCTTATCTTCGGCTTTCTTGCCTGAACAAAAACCAAAACGCTCTCCTCAACAATGGTCGAGGAGAGCGTTTTTGCGTTTGTTAACGCCGTTTGATTCGCTTTTTTGCAAGTGGGTTTTGTGTCATCGCGCGTTCCATTTCAGCGTTGGAAACGTGCGTATAGATCTGTGTTGTGTTGAGTTGTTCATGACCGAGAATTTCTTTGAGCACACGTACGTCCACGTTTCCGGTTTGATACATCAGTGTGGCGGCAGTATGGCGCAGCTTGTGGACAGAATAGCGTTTGGAGCCAAGTCCTGATAGTTTGAGATATTTGTAAACCATTGCCTGCACGGTTTTCACACTGATGCGCTGATCACGGTTGCTTAAGAAAAGCGCTTTTTCGTTGACGGTTTTATATTTGCCGCTGAGACGTTGGATCAAATGCTCGGTCAACGCATATTGACACGCGTCGTTGAGATAAACAACGCGTTCCTTACTTCCTTTACCCGTTACGCGCAAGGAGGTCAATTCGGAATCGATATCACTGATGTTGATTCCTACAAGCTCGGAAACGCGCATTCCGCAATTGAGAAAAAGCGTTAAGATCGCATAATCGCGAATGCGGTTTTTAGATTCGAGGTCGGCTTCTACCGTTTCCAAAAGCTGTGTGGCTTCATGAAGGCTCAATACCTTGGGAAGTGCTTTTTGTGCTTTGGGAGAATCGATATCAACGGTTGGATTGTAATCCAGATAGTGACGCTTATTGACCAGATATTTATAGAGTGAGCGAATGGCGGAGAGCTTGCGCGCGCGTGCGCACCATTTGTTTTCTCGGTCATCTGCGATGTAGGCAAGATAATCGTAAAGATCCTCAGTGTGAATCTTTTCAAGCTCCTTCAGTCCGATCACGCTGATGTCCAATTGATAAAATTCCTTGGAAGAAAAGGGAATCCCTTGTTCCCGTGCCACCAGATAGCGAAAAAAGGTGCGCAAATCCAAGAGGTATTCCTCGACTGTTTTTTGTGAGCATCCCTGAATGGAACGCTTATAGGATGCGTATTCTTGAATCAGGGACGAGAATTCATCCTTTGAAATGATATTTGACATTTGCTCACCTCCGCTCGTGATACTTTCATTATACCGCATATCTTAATATTTTAGTTGATAAATTGTAAATTTTTGAACCCCAATGTTGCAATTTGTTCCTATATTCGTTATAATAAGAACAAACAGACGGGAGGTAAGGCTATGAAACGCTTTTTGATTGATCATTCCTATGACATGGTCAAGATGCTGCTAAATCAGATCGCGATCTCAATCTTCGGTTTTTCACTTGCTTTGGCTGCAGGAAAAGCTGACAATGATACGCTGCGCACCGTTAGCAGTGTGTTTTCGATTTTGTTCTATTTATTCCTTTTGTACACTACGGCATGGGATATCGGATACCGTGATAAGGTGTCGGTCGATATCGGAAAAAAGAAATACCATCCTTATAAGGGCGTTTTGATTTCTCTGTGTGCCAATTCCATCAATTTTTTGCTGGCGATTTTTATCGCGCTTGCATCTGTTCCTGCGTTTGCGGCGCTTCAAGGTATTGGCGGCGTTTGTCAGGCAATCACCGTTCTGATTGAGGGGATGTATAGCGGCGTTCTTGCCATCCAAGTGGGTGGTGTTGCGCTCAATAACTATTGGTTCATGTATTTCCTGATTCCGATTCCCGCCATGATCGTCAGTGGTATTTCTTACGTTCTTGGCGTTAAGGATGTGAAATTCACCTCGTTTTTTAACCGCCAACCTTATCCCGAGTCGGATAGCGAGCCCAAGCAAAAGCAGGATGACAGACATCATGATTGAACATTTGATCTATGATTTTGACGGTACGATCGCGGATTCCTATCCGTTGTTCTTCCGTTTTTTGAAGATCATTGCAAAAAAGAGAAACATTAACATTCCGTGCGATGACGAAACACTTTACCGCGCGCTCAAAACCACGGGAATGGATGCTTACCGCGCGATGGAATGTTCACATATCATTGATTACAAGACCTTTATGGATGATTTTCATGCCTTGCAGGCGGAATATCGTTCCGATTTTCCCGTGTTTCCCGAGGCGGTGACGCTTTTACGGGATGCTGTTAAGGCAGGGAAGAAGAATTACCTTTACACGCACACGGGTCCCGTAGTCAAGGACATGCTCTCGCGCATGGGAATTCTCGATTGCTTTACGTTTATTTTGGACGCATCCTACGGTTTCCCCTTAAAGCCCGCGCCGGACGCCCTACAGTATCTTACAGAGCGCTTTTCTTTAGATCCCAAAACCTGCATCATGATCGGTGACCGTCCGATTGATGCCCATGCCGGTATGAATGCCGGGATGCACGGTTGCCTTTGGGATGCGGAAAATCTGTTTTGTGGTGCCGCAGTAGATTATTACATCAAGGATCTTTCCGACGTTGCAAAAATCGTTGGAATCTGATCGGTGGAGGAAAAATGGATTTTACCAATTTAAAGGATTTTATGGATCGCCTGACATCTTGGCGCATCCCGGGCAATTCTGTGGTTGTTTATCATCAAAACAAACCTGTTTTTGCCTATCAATCTGGATATGCCGATGTGGAAAATCAAGTTTTCATGGAAGGCGGGGAGCTTTTCAATATCTATTCCTGCTCCAAGCCCTGCACGGTTACGGCAGCGCTTCAGCTCTATGAAAAGGGATACTTTTTGCTGGATGATCCGCTTTACGAATACATTCCCGCGTTCCGAGATATGACCGTACGCAAAGAGAATGGCGATATCGTCAAGGCAGAGTCGCCGATTACCATGCGCCAACTCTTTACGATGACGGCAGGATTCGACTATAATACCAATGCTCCGTGGCGTGCGCGTGCGCAGGAAAAGACGCAAGACCGAATGGAGACGCTTGCCGTGATGGAGGAGCTTGCCAAAGAGCCGTTGCATTTTCAACCGGGTGAGCGTTGGAATTACAGTCTTTGCCACGACGTTCTCGCTGCTGCTGTAGAGGTGATTTCAGGGCAGAAATTCCGCGATTATGTCAAGAGCCATATTTTTGACCCTCTTGATATGAAGACTGCTTGCTACCATAATAGCGACCTTGGCAGCCGTATGGCACAGCAATATCGCTTCGAACAATCGGGAGAGAATGACGCCGTCAAGTTGCAATCGGGAGAGATTCGCGCAACAGACGGAAAATTGATCAATGTCGGTAAAAAGGTTTGCTATTATGAATTCGGACCTGAGTACGATAGCGGCGGTGCGGGGATTACAACTTCAATTGAGGACTACGCAAAGCTTGCCAATGCGCTTGCCAACGGCGGCATCGGTGCCACGGGAGAAAAGATCCTTTCCGCGGGCACGATTGCGCTTTTGCGTACCAATCAGTTAAACGAGGCGCAATTAGGAGATTATTGTTGGAATCAACTTATAGGCTATGGCTACGGACTTGGTGTGCGCACGACCCTTGACCGCGCAAAGAGCGGTTATAATGGTGTGCGCGGTGAGTTTGGTTGGGGTGGTGCCGCAGGTGCTACCATATTGGTTGATCCGGAACTGAAGCTTGGTGTATTCTATGCGCATCATATGCTCAATCCGCAAGAGACCTACTATCAGCCGCGTCTGCGCAACGTCATTTACAGTTGCTTTTAAATCAAAGAACCGCAAAGGGAAGTGTTGCCTTCTCTTTGCGGTTCTTTTTTGTCTCTTATACGTTAAAGCGGAAGAATACGATGTCGCCGTCCTGCATGATGTATTCCTTGCCTTCGCTGCGAAGAACTCCGGCTTCTTTCGCGGCGTTCATCGAGCCATACTTAACAAGGTCATCAAATGCCAGCACCTCGGCGCGGATAAATCCACGCTCAATGTCGGAGTGAATCTTTCCCGCAGCCTTGGGTGCTTTGGTGCCTTTGCGAATCGTCCATGCTCGGCACTCATCGGGGCCTGCAGTTAAGAAGCTGATCAAGCCGAGCAGAGAATAGCTTGCCTTGATCAAACGGTCAAGACCGCTTTCCTCAATACCCAGATCGGAGAGGAACATTGCCTTTTCCTCAGCATCAAGCTGTGCGATCTCTGCTTCGATTTGGCAGCAGATGGGAATGATCTGCGAGTGTTCGCTGTCGGCATAAGCCTTCAGTGCCAGATAAGGTGCGGTGTCAGGCTCGCTTGATGCAAAATCCTCGCTGACATTTGCGACGTAAATAACAGGCTTACGAGTCAAAAGGGGAGTGTCGTAGAGGCACGCCTCCTCATCATCGGTCAGTTCCACCGTACGAGCGCACTTTCCATCAGTAAGAGCCGCCATCAGCTTTTCGAATACTGCCAGCTCCGCGCCGTATTTCTTGTCTGCCTTCATCGCTTTGCGCGTGCGGTCCATGCGGCGCTCAAGTACTTCCATGTCCGCAAAGATCAATTCCAGATTGATGGTTTCAAGGTCACGCATCGGA
The DNA here is from genome assembly GCA_045632805.1 of Eubacteriales bacterium. Taxonomy (GTDB): domain Bacteria; phylum Bacillota; class Clostridia; order Oscillospirales; family CAG-272; genus UMGS1865. Next base: position 7,677 of record JAZQXI010000172.1, read on the forward strand.
TCGATCTTGCCGTCCACGTGAATGATGTTGTCGTCCTCAAAGCAACGAACGACATGCAGAATGGCATCTACCTCACGGATGTTTGCAAGGAACTGGTTGCCAAGACCTTCTCCCTTGGATGCACCTTTCACAAGTCCTGCGATGTCTACAAATTCGATGACGGCGGGGGTGTATTTGTTGGGATGGTGAATATCTGCCAAAAAGTCCAGACGGTTGTCGGGTACAGTTACCACGCCCACATTGGGTTCAATGGTGCAAAAGGGATAGTTTGCGGATTCGGCGCCGGCGTTTGTAAGCGCATTGAACAGCGTGCTTTTTCCGACGTTCGGAAGTCCTACGATACCAAGTTTCATATGTTTACACGTCCTTTTCTAATACTAACTATATTATTATACTATAATTTTCTTCCTTTTTCAAGGGGTTTGTGAAAAATGTAAAGGAATTATAAAAAATCCACAAAACACAAAAAATTAAAATTCACTTCATATTCTTTTGGTATCTTATATAAGAAATCTTCATATTTCATCAAAAAATCAAAAAATATCAAAAAAATGTTTCAAAACCATTTGCAATCTGTTCAATTTTATGTTATAATATATTGCGCTTGAGTATTTCTTTACAAATGAACAAAATGTTTCTAAAATTCAAACATTCATCACATGCCCATCTTCATCATGCAGTATCATGAAAGATATAGAATTGCAGAATCAGACAAGCCTGGAGGAGAATAATAATTATGACAGATACCAAAATTCTCGTGATTGACGACGATCCCAATCTCAGCGACCTGTTAAAGATCTATTTTGAAAATGAAGGCTACGATGTTAAAGTGGCATCCGACGGTATGGAGGGCTTGAATTATTTCAAGATCTTTTCCCCCGATTTGGTGCTTCTGGATATTGTCATGCCCAAAAAGGACGGCTGGCAGGTTTGCCGCGAGATTCGTGAGATGTCCTCAAAGCCCATTATCATGATTTCTTCTAAGGGAGACGTGTTTGACAAGGTTCTCGGATTGGAGCTTGGCGCAGATGATTATTTGGTTAAGCCCTTTGATGTCAAGGAGCTTTCCGCGCGCGTCAAGGCGGTTTTGCGCCGTTGTCAGTCGCATACACACCAAAATGACGATGAAGTAATCAAGTTTGAAAATATCGAGATCAGTTTGCAAAAGTATGAGCTGAAATTGCGCGGAAAATCGGTGGATATTCCGCCCAA
>JAZQXI010000173.1:0-2730 GCA_045632805.1 Eubacteriales bacterium
GTCAAATCGGTTGAAGTGAATCTCGACACCAAAACCGCTACCGTAACAGCACCCGAAAACGTCAGCTTGGACAAACTCGTCGCCGCTGTTACCGCTGCCGGTTATCAGGTGGTGTGAGGAAAACAGAGTTTTTCGTGGGAATCTTTTGAAAAAAGATGTTTTTTCTTGGAGAACCTTCTTGAAAGAAGGTTCTCCAAACCTCTCCAAGAACTTTCACCACTTTTTTATAGCACCCTCGAAGGATAGCGTCTCAAACCGTTCCTTCGAGGGTGTTCTGCGCTTTGAATGATAAAATTCAGTAGAGTCTGTACGGTATAAACGCTTTCACCAAAACGCATAGCATGAAAAAAGGAATTGCCATGAAGGCAATTCCTTTGGTGGGTGCTGTATAAATGTGGTGAAAGTTCTTGAAAGGGGCGAGGGGGAAACTTCTTACAAGAAGTTCCCCCCACATACCCATCCTCTTTCAAAAGCTCCCCACCACACTACGTAATAGACGCCGTAGGCGAAACCCCGTAAAAGGTTTTATAGGCGCGGCTGAAGGAATAGATGGATTGATAACCCAGCAGCTCCGAGACGCGGGTCACGGAATGATCTTTGAGATATTCCTTTGCCAACAGCATGCGGCGGCGGTTGCGGTACTCGATGATGCCCATTCCAAACGCTGATTTGAATTTTTTGTCAAGATGAAATTTACTGTAGGAAAACAGCTTTGCAAAGGCGTCGAGATCCATGTCAAAGCCATCCCCCGCATCGATGTAATCTTTGACAAGCTGTATATCTGTCCTTTTGGAATCGGTCTCGTCAAGCGCGGGAAAATTCTCTTGCAGGATCATGGAGAGAATCTGGATCAAAAGTCCCTTTTTCAGCAGCGCGTTTTTCTCCTTTGGAGAGGTGACGATCGCGTAAAAAAGCGTTAAAAACGCTTCCACGTCCTTCAAAAACACGAACGGAGTCTCTCTTTGTCCCGCAAACGGGTTGGGATGGATCCAAGAGCGCTCGGTCTCGTTCATGTCGCACAGATCCTTAAAGGAGACAGGGATGCGCGCACTGTCGGGACGATGGGTCAGATCAAAATGAATATGCGGCTGTGAAAGCGGCTCGTCTCCAATCGAAAAACTGTGAGGGACACCGGGTTCTAATAGGATCACGTCTCCTTTTTTGCAGGTGTAGAGGTTGCCGTTGTAGTGCAGCTCGAAAGAGCCACTTTCTACCACGATCAATTCAAAATCGTAGATGACACGGCGCAAGATCCTTTTGTGCGGAAGAATTACCGACTGCATGGCAACGCGGATATAAGGATTGATACTTGCAAGCTCCATACGATCCTCCATGACAAGAAATGTTAAATAGATGGCAAGATTTGTTATTTTCATTTTACCACATAGGCGTTATAATTGCAATAGAAAGGGCTAAAAATGATATTTTTTTGAAAGGACGGTTCATTTATGTTAAATTTTCTCACCTTAAAAAAAGACATCCGCACGTTTTCCGTCTCCCCCGAAAATCCCACGGGCGAAAAAGGGATGGGAGGCAGAGCCGCGATCGGAGAGGGCAGCGCTTCCTATGCCGCGCGTGATTTGGGACAGGGGTGGAAGGTCAACCCTTACATCGTTCTTGAAGGCGGCAAAACCGCAGTCCTTGCCGACGTTCATGGCGAGGGCTCGATCAAGCACATCTGGATCACCGACAGCAGCGAATACGGTCGCCAGCTCATTCTTCGAATTTGGTTCGACGGACAGGAAAACCCTGCCGTTTGCGCTCCTCTTTCGGACTTTTTCGCCAACGCGGACAATCGCGAATATCGGCAGATCAACAGCCTTGCCGTCTGCTATAACCCGCGCAAGGGTATGAATTGCTACTTCGAAATGCCTTATTTTAAGGGCTTCCGCGTAGAAATCGAAAATCTCGGCAGCAAAAACGCGGCTATCTTTTATCAAATCGACTGTGAGGAAAAGAAGCTTGATCCCAACAGTCTCTATTTTCACGCGCAGTTCCGCCACGTCAATCCCCTGCCCTACAAGGAGTGCTATACCATTCTTGACGGCGTGCGCGGTCAGGGTCAATACGTGGGAACGTACCTGCATTGGGGCGTCAAATCCAACGGCTGGTGGGGCGAGGGAGAGATCAAATTTTACCTCGACGGCGACACCGATTTTCCAAGCATCTGCGGAACGGGAACAGAGGACTATTTCTGCGGCGCGTATAACTTTGACGTCAATCAGAAATACGTCGAATTTTCGACCCCGTATAGCGGTCTTTCCAAGGTCGGAGCAACCGACGAGATCTACCGTTCACAACGCTTTTTTGACATGTACCGCTGGCACTTTACCGATCCGATTTACTTTAAAAACGACTTACGTGTGACCATTCAAGCGCTTGGATGGCGAAATGAACACCGCTATCTGCCCCTGCAGGACGACATTTCCTCGGTGGCATATTGGTACTCGGATAACCTTGAGGATTCCTATTGTCCCATTCCCTCAAAGGATGAATTGGAGCTGACTTAAAAAACTTCCATCGAGGGTATTCTAAAAAATGCGGTGAATTTTTTTGAAGAGAGATTGGGGGAGAAACTTTTTTGAAAAAAGTTTCTCCCCTGAGAGTGTAGACCAAAGGCGTATAGTTTGTCAATATGCATAAACTTGTCAGCCGCTTTTTCTTTGCAAGTAGGAGGCGCAAATGAAAAGAGGCTTCGCAGGCTCAGCCGCAATTGCAAGCAATTGCAGC
>JAZQXI010000174.1:0-6804 GCA_045632805.1 Eubacteriales bacterium
CTTTTGGATAACTTCCTCCAGCGATTTTTTACCGAGGTTACGAACTTTGATCATATCCTCCTCGGTGCGGCTGATCAGATCTTCAACCGTGTCGATGCCTGCGCGCTTCAAGCAGTTGAAGCTACGAACAGACATGTCAAGCTCCTCAATGGTCATCTCAAGGACTTTCTCCTTGATGGTCTCTTCTCTTTCGACCATAATCTCTGCCTTCCTTGCTTCGTCAGACAACTCCACAAACAAGTTGAGATGCTCGTTGAGAATCTTGGCGCCCAGCGAAACCGCTTCCTTTGCGGAAATCGTTCCGTTGGTCAGAATATCCAACGTCAATTTATCGTAGTCCGTTACGTTACCGACACGGGTATTTTCAACCGTGTAGTTCACGTTGTAAACGGGGGTGTAAATCGAGTCGGTGTAAATGGTTCCGATAGGAGCAGATGCTGCGGTACCGAGAATCTGGGTCTGCAGCTGCTTGTTTCTATCCTGAGATACGTAGCCGCGGCCTGCGGTGAAGGTCAGCTCCATGTAGAAGCGTTCGTTTTCGCCAACCGTTGCGATGTGGTGCTCGGGATTCAAAATCTCGATATCGGAATCCTGCTTAATATCACCTGCCGTAACGTCCTTTTCACCGGTAACGTCGATCATTACCGTTTTGGGGCCCGTGCAGTGCAGCTTCGCAATAATGCCCTTGACGTTCAGAACGATCTCGGTAACGTCCTCTTTGACGCCGGGGATCGTAGAAAACTCATGAAGCACACCGTCGATCTTGATGCTGGTCACAGCGTAACCGGGAAGTGAACTCAAAAGCACACGGCGCAAGGAGTTGCCAAGGGTAATTCCATAACCGCGCTCCAAAGGCTCCACGACGAACGTACCGCGTGTACCGTCCTCACTCAAATCAGCGGTGGTAATATTGGGCTTCTCTATCTCAATCATTCCAAAAACCTCCTTATTAAATTTTTTAGTTGAACCGTTACAAACACAGTACGTAAAAGCACCGTGTCATAGGGGAAAAAATCCAATCGGATTACTTGGAATAAAGCTCGACGATCAGCTGCTCGTTGAAATCGAAGTCAACGTCTTCTCTTGCGGGAAGGTTCAAAACGGTTGCGCTCATTGCGTCAGCCTTAACCTCCAGCCACTTGGGAGCATTTGCGGTTGCTGCTGCCTCTGCCAAAGTCTTGAACTTCACAGAATCACGGCTGCTCTCCTTAACAGCGATTGCGTCGCCTGCCTTGATGAGCTGAGAAGGAATGTTCACCTTCTTGCCGTTGAGCGTGAAGTGACCGTGCAGAACAAGCTGACGAGCTTCCTTACGGGAAGATGCAAAGCCCATTCTGTAAACAACGTTGTCAAGACGGCGCTCCAACAGGCAGATCAGGTTTTCACCGGTCATACCCTCTTTGCGGTCTGCTTCGTCGAAGTAGTTGACAAACTGCTTCTCCAGGACACCGTAGTATCTTCTGGTAGCCTGCTTCTCACGCATCTGAAGTCCGTACTCTCTCATCTTCTTGTTTGCAGCGCCGTGCTGACCGGGAGCGGTGCTTCTGCGATCCAGAGCGCACTTACCGGTGGTGCAACGCTCACCCTTGAGGTAGAGCTTCTTGCCTTCTCTGCGGCAGAGTCTGCAAACAGGTCCAGTATATCTTGCCATAGTAATTGTACCTCCAACGAATAATTAAACGCGACGGCGCTTAGGCGGTCTGCAACCGTTGTGCGGGATGGGAGTTACGTCCTTGATCATAGTGATCTGCAGACCAACAGTCTCCAGTGCACGAATTGCGGATTCACGTCCTGCTCCGGGGCCCTTGATAAATACTTCCACGGTCTTCAAGCCATGCTCCATAGCCGCCTTTGCTGCGGTCTCGGAAGCGGATTGAGCTGCGAAGGGAGTGGATTTTCTGGAGCCCTTGAAGCCGAGCTCACCGGCGGATGCCCAGGAGATGGTGTTGCCCTGTGCGTCGGAAACGGTAACGATCGTGTTATTGAAGGTTGCCTGAATGTGTACGGCACCCTTTTCGATGTTCTTTCTCTCGCGGCGCTTTTTAACAACCTTTTTAGCTGCAACTTTTGCCATTGTTATGCCACTCCTTTACTTCTTCTTGTTTGCAATGGTCTTAGCGGGACCCTTGCGAGTTCTTGCATTGGTCTTTGTTCTCTGACCTCTTACGGGCAGACCCTTTCTGTGACGGATACCGCGATAGCAGTTGATCTCGACCATTCTCTTGATGTTCATTGCAACGTCACGGTGGAGGTCACCCTCTACGGTGTAGTTGTTTTCGATCTCGTCACGAAGCTTTGCTACTTCTGCCTCGGTCAAATCCTTTGCGCGGGTATCGGGATTGATCCCGGTCGCTACAAGGATATCGTTTGCGCTCTTGCGGCCGATACCGTAAATATAGGTAAGGGCGATCTCTACGCGCTTGTTGTTCGGAATATCAACACCAGCAATACGAGCCATATTGTTTATTCACCTTTCTGTTGATTTTTGGTATCAGCTTAACCCTGTCTCTGCTTGTGCTTCGGGTTTTCGCAGATGACCATGATTTTACCTTTTCTCTTGATGATCTTGCACTTCTCGCAGATCTTCTTAACGGATGGTTTCACCTTCATTGTCTCTACCATACCTTTCTTGCTTTAGCAATGATTATTTTGCCCGCCAGGTAATGCGTCCCTTGGTCAGGTCATAGACCGAAACCTCAATGGTGACACGGTCACCGGGCAGAATTTTGATATAGTTCATACGAAGCTTACCGGAAATATGCGCCGTCACAATGTGACCGTTCGGCAGCTTCACCTTGAAGCAAGCGTTGGGCAGTGCCTCAACGACTGTGCCTTCAAATTCGATGACATCGTCCTTCTGTGCCAGAAGAATCCCTCCTCACATATTGTAGTTGTTGTTTGTGGTCAGAAACCTTTTTCCACTTCCGTCAGGATCAATACGCCGTTCGCCGTCAGCGCCACGGTGTTTTCGTAGTGCGCCGAAAGCTTGCCGTCAAGCGTTTTGACCGTCCAACCGTCGGGCATTTCCTTGACTTCGCAGGTACCGACGTTTACCATCGGTTCGATGGCAAGTGTCATACCCTGCGAGAGGCGAATGCCTCTGCCGGGGGTGCCGAAGTTGGGAACGTCGGGCGACTCGTGCATATCCGTACCGATCCCGTGTCCAACGTAACGCTTTACCGTACTGAATCCGTTGTTACGAACCAGTGTATCAATTGCGGAACCAACGTCGCCCAAGCGATTTCCCGCTTTTAAGACTTCAATGCCCGCAAAGAAGCTGTCTCGCGTGACTTGAATCAAGCGTTCCGCCTCCTCGCTGACGCGTCCTACGGGAATGGTTCTCGCTGAATCACCGACATACCCTTGATAGGTCGCGCCCGTATCGATCTTGACGATATCGCCCTCTTCAAGGATCCGATCCTTGGAGGGGATCCCGTGAATGACCTCATCGTTGATGCTGATACATGCGCTTGCCGGAAATCCGCCGTAGCCTAAAAAGGCAGGAGTTGCACCGCATTTTTCGATATAGTGGCGAATTGCCGTATCGATCTCCTTGGTGCTGACTCCGGGGCGGACCATATCACGGGCGATGAGCAATGCCTCACCCGTGATACGACCTGCCACCTTCATGGCAGCGATCTGTGCCGAATTTTTCAAATGAATCATTCAGTCACGCCTCGTACGGTTGGAGTGCCTTAAGGACGAGCGCGGTGGTATCCGCGACCTCCTCCTGCCCCTCCACAGAGATGAGCAGACCCTTTTTGAGATAGAACTCCTTGAGGGGCTCGGTCTCGCGATGGAAGGTCTCCAAACGATTCTTTACAGTTTCTGCCGCGTCATCGGCTCTGACGTAGAGAGCCTCGCCGCATTTGTCACAAACATCCGCCACATGTGGGGGATTGTAAACGACATGATAGGATGCACCGCAGGAGCAAACTCTGCGTCCGCTCATGCGTTCAATAATTTTTTCATCGGCGACCTCGATGCTCAGAACCGCGTCGATCTTAACACCCATCTCCTCCAACGCCACAGCCTGTGGGATGGAACGGGGAAAGCCGTCAAGGATAAAGCCGTTCTCGCAATTGTGATCGACCATATACTTCTTGATGATTCCAATTACAACGGAATCGGGAACCAGCTTGCCTGCCTCGATATAGGCTTGCGCCTCTTTACCGAGCTCAGTGCCTGCCTTTCTCTCCGCGCGGAGAATATCTCCCGTGGCGATAGCAGGAATATTATATTTTTCGGAAATCTTCGCGGATTGGGTACCCTTACCCGCACCGGGAGCACCAAGTAAAATAAGATTCATAGTTTCCTCCGTTTGGAAATCGGATCAATCAAGGAAGCCTTTGTAGTTGCGCATCGAAAGCTGTGCTTCCAGATCGCGAACAGTCTCCAGTGCAACACCGACAACGATCAGCAAGGACGTACCGGTAAATGCGATACTGCTGAAGCTGATATTGGCGATTTGCATGATCGCGTTTGCGATCAGCGGAACACCTGCGATGATCACCAGGAAGATCGCACCCATCAGGGTTACACGGCCCAGAATCTTCTTGATGAAGGGAGCCATTTCCTGAGGACGGATACCGATGATTGCACCACCGTTGTTACGGATGTTGTTCGCAACCTCTACAGGATTAAAGGAAATCGCAATGTAGAAGTAGGAGAACGCAAAGATGAGCGCAATGAAAATAACGATATAAACAGGGGACGTGGGTGCAAGCCAAGCGTTAACGAAATTCACAAAGCCGTTCTTACCGTCAGCATTGGGAATGAACGCCGCAATAGTTGCGGGGATCGAAACGATAGAGCTTGCGAAAATAACGGGCATAACGCCTGCCATATTCATCTTCAAAGGAAGATTGGTCTTTTGTCCGCCGTACATCTTGCGGCCAACGACCTTTTTCGCATAGATCACCTTGATACGTCTCTCGGAGTTGGTAAACCAAACGATCAAAAGGATCGCTGCAACCGTGAGAACGATCGAAAGCACGACCTTGATGATACCGGAAGCCAGATCCCAGCCCATTGCCCACTGACCCTTGCCGCGGTAGATCCAAGTAACCATCTCGTTGACGGTGGGAACCAGACCGGACAGGATGTTTGCGAACAGGATGATGGAGATACCGTTACCGATACCGTGGTCATTGATCTTTTCAGCCAGCCACATGATCAAGGATGCACCTGCGCAGAAGCAAGCGATCATCACGAACCATGCGAATACCCAGTGGCTGTCACCGGGTTTTACCGTCAACAGACCGTTCTGGTTAAGAAGATTGACGTAACCGTAAGCAGTGATCAGCGCCAGAAGAACCGTGACCCAACGGGTTGCGGTTGCGATCTTCTTTTTGCCATCCTCGTCCTTGGACATTCTCTCAAGAGCGGGAATCGCAATCGTCAAGAGCTGCATCACGATCGATGCCGTGATATACGGGCTGACGGAAAGCGCAAAGAAGGTTGCCTGGCTGAACGCCGTACCGGACATCATGGAAAGCATGCCCAGCAACGTGTTCGAAAGACCGCTGGAGAAGGTATCAATCGCTGCAACGTTCACGTAAGGAACGAACAGGTTGGAACCAATGCGGTACAGCAGGATAATCATCAGAGTGAAGAGGATCTTCTTGCGAAGCTCCGGGACTTTCCATGCGTTTTTAAACGTTTGAAGCATCCTCATACCTCCTCTGCCTTACCGCCTGCTGCCTCTATCTTCTCCTTAGCAGTTGCCGAAAAGACGGCTGCTTTTACAGTGAGTTTTTTGGTGAGTTCGCCGTTTCCGAGGACCTTGAGTCCATCCATCGGCTTGCGAATGATCTTTGCTGCCAACAGCATATCGATATCAACAACGGTCTCGTCTACGAATCTGTTCAGATCCTCAACGTTAACGATCGCATAGTTGGTAGCGAAGTGGTTGTGGAAGCCTCTCTTGGGGTGGGTTCTGTAGATCGGGAACTGACCGCCTTCGAATCCGATGCGAACACCGCCGCCGGAACGTGCGTTCTGACCCTTGTGACCCTTGCCCGCAGTCTTGCCATTACCGGATCCGGGGCCTCTGCCCTTTCTCCAGTTTGCCTTTGCGGACCCCTGTGCGGGTTGAAGTTCATGGAGTTTCATATCTGCCATTACCTCCTTATGCGTTTTCTACGGTCTCAACAGAAACCAAGTGGGAAAGGACCTTGATCTTGCCTGCGAGAACTGCGTCGTCCGCGTGGAGAACGCTGTCACCGACTCTCTCAAGACCCAGAGATTTTGCAGTTGCCTTTTGATTGGGCTTGCATCCGATAATGCTCTTTGTAAGTGTAACCTTTTTCATGTTTCCTTACCTCCCAATCAACCTTTGATCTGCTCTACCGACAGGTCGCGGATCTTTGCAACCTGCTCGGCGGTGCGGAGCTCCTTCAAGCCTTCCATCGTTGCCTTAACAACGTTGGTAGGATTGTTGGAACGCAAGCACTTTGCACGAATGTTCTTAATGCCTGCAGCCTCGAGTACCATACGTACCTTGCCGCCTGCGATGATACCGGTACCGGGTGCGGCGGGCTTCAGAAGCACCTTGCCTGCACCGAACACACCTACCACCTCGTGGGGGATGGAAGTGCCCTTGAGAGCAACCGTTACCATATTCTTCTTTGCATCCTCGATTCCCTTGCGGATTGCTTCCGGAACCTCGGCTGCCTTACCAAGTCCTACGCCTACGTGACCTGCGCCGTCACCTACAACCATCAGAGCTGCAAAACGGGCAATACGACCACCTTTAACGGTCTTGGATACACGGTTCAGAGCGATGAGCGATTCTTTCAAATC
>JAZQXI010000175.1:0-5986 GCA_045632805.1 Eubacteriales bacterium
GGTGCATCGTGGCGGCGGCCGAACCGATGAGCCGCGCAATGGCACCGGGCGGCATCTGGCTGCTGATCAGCGGCGGGGTGGTGTATACCATCGGCGCAGTGCTGTATGGCCTCGGGAAAAAGCACCGGTATATGCACGGCCTGTTCCACCTGTTTGTGGTGGCGGGCAGTATTTTGCAATTTTTTGGAATCTTCTTTTACGTGATTTAATAAAAAAACGCTTTCGCCCGACTCCCTCAGTCAAGCGAAAGCGTTTTTGTTTCATTCTTACGCGATGCCAACATTCTTTTGACACCGCTGATGAGTGCGGGGGCGTTGACGGCAAAAATCAAAGCCGTAAGCAGTGCGCTCCAAAGCAATCTCCACGGAAGATCCCAAGTCATCACCCCTGCTTGCAAAAGCAGAAGCGCCGTACTGATGCAAAGTCGTGGCAAACAAAGTCGGAAAGGAATCATGCGGTGCGCATCGTACAGGCGCACAAACATCACGGCGGCATAGCTGGCAAGCGTCGCGATCGCTGCTCCCAAGGGACCGATAAGAGGAATCAGGCAGAAATTAAGCGCAATATTGGACAAGGCACCGATCAACGCCGTCACAAAGGAATGCATGCTCTTTTTTCGCACGAGATAGACGCTTGCGAGGAAGGAAACAACCGCTTCCAAAGCCGCCGCGCACAACAGCGCGGGCATATAGCGCCATGCCTCAAAAAAGGCTTCGTTGAGAAGCAATCCCGTCAAAAAACGGGAGAGTAAAATCAAACCCGATGCGCCGATCATAACCACGGACAGAAATCCGCCAAATACTTTTGAATAAAAGTGCTTACATTCCTCCCCGTCGGCATTCTCCGCAACGGCGGAAAACTGCCATGCCTGCAAAAAGATGCTTGACACCAGCGTGACCACCGTTGGGATCTTATACGCCGCGGAATAAATTCCGTTCGCGCTCTCACCGCAAAAATAGGTAACCATATAGCGGTCGGAGAGATCGGTAATGAGCCAGCAGACGGTTGTGGGGATCATGGGAAGGCTGAAGCGAAGCAGATCCCCCATCAAGCGTTTTTGCACCTTGGAAAGCGAGAACACCTCCCAAAGGCGGGCACGGAAGAAAAGAAAAATCAGCGTGATCAGGTTTCCTATAACGACTGAAAGAACATACCCCTCGGTCCCCATTCCAAATACGCACAGGAACAGGACATTAAACACGACTACAAGAACGGTGTTTAAAATCCCCTGTCCCGCAAACAGCACGGTGCGGTCGGTTGCGCGGAGATACTGAGCGCATACTGCCTGCAGATCCGCAAAAATGACGTACAAAACGACCAACCATACGTATTCGGAAACGTAGTTTACAAAAAGCAGGAGCGGAGACAGGAACAAAAATCCTCCCAAAGCAATACCGAGCAATGCGGTACTTGTGGAAAATACCGCCTCACGGTCTGCCTCCCGCTCTGCCGCAAAGCGGAACACGCCCGTACTGAGTCCCACACACGCAAGCGGCATGAGAAAATTCGAAAGCCCCGTAATCAGTTCCGCCGCACCGAATTCCGCGGTGGTCAGCCAAGCCGTATAAAACGGCATAAGCAAAAACACCAATAGCTTGGAGCCAAAGGTTCCAACGGCAAGGATCACCGTATTGGATGCTAATTTTTGATAGCGATTCATTGCTTTTCCTTATAATGTGTTGCGGTATCCGCCTTGCCATCCCCCGTGGTATCTACGTATACGGCATCGATGGTTCCGTTTCCGTCCGTATCAACAAACACGCGAGAGCCCGGAGTATTCTGACGCTTACGCATTGTAAGATAGACTGTGATCACATACATAATGCTCAACACGATCATGCACCACCCTGCAATATCAAAGAGCAGTTCAAACGTACCTGCAGGTCCGAGAAGAATCAGAACCAAGCCGATGACAAGCTTGGGTGCTTCGGTTTTAAGGCGCGACATGGGATCCTTGGACAGAATAATATTGATCAACGGGAGCAGGATCATGTAAATACCGAGAACGATCATCAGAATTCCGTTATCCCAGAAGATCATCAAGCATCCGATGACAATGGCAATCGCGGATAAAATGAGCGACGCCTTCCCTTTGGGAGTCGAAAACGTGCTGATTCCCTCGGCAAGTCCCGGAAGATTGGAAACGATCGTAACGATTCCCATTACGACAAATACCAATCGGAGCAAAAAGCTGACGGGAATGAGAATGAGCAAAATGCCGAGAAGCGCGCCAAAGCCTGCCGCGATCAATGCGGCGGTCATGGTCGCGTTTTTGTTATGTTGTACCTTCATGGATAAATCCTCCTTTTTATCACTGCAGTTGACTTGTAATCAGTGGAAGCGCGTTGGGATGTACGTATTGTGAAAGATCCTCCCCCGCTCCCATTTTTTCCCGTACCAAGGTAGAGCTGATCTCTGCGTGCGCATTCTTCGCACGGATCAACTCGGTCTTAAAGCGTGGGTTGTGTGCCTGATTCCAATCCGCCATGTGCAGCTCGTAATCATAATCCTTTTGATTTCTCCAGCCCTTGCACACCGCGTCGGCGCCCAGTCGGTCATATAGATCGATCAGCATGCCCGTATCCGAAATCACACGCACGTTCGGAAGCTCCGCGACCGTTCTGCGCGCAATCTCCAAGCGTGTCTCCATATCAAAACAGTATCGTTTGGATCGGTTGATCATCACGGCAACCACAACCTCGTCATAGCGTGCCGCCACGATCTTTACAATATCCAAATGTCCCAACGTCATCGGGTCAAAACTTCCCGGAACAATCGCAAGACTCATACCTTCATCTCCTTCGGTGTCAAAATCGTAATCTGCGCCGCGCCGTACCGCGAGGCGCGCAATATTTCAAAACGCTCTGCCAATGTCGCGTTTTCGCAAAAAACGTCCTCCGCCTTTGCCGTTTCGCACATCACGTGCGCGTGATTGGCAAGAAGTCCTCTGTCCGACAAGACCGACAGCACCTGCGGGATCAAACCGCTCGCATATGGGGGGTCTAAAAACACAAGATCGAATTTGCGCTTCCCCTCATAACGGGAAAGCAAGCTCAAAGCATCCGCGCAAACGATCTCGCATTGCTCCGACAGGCGTGTTTTTTCGGCATTGGAACGAATGATGCGGACCGCATCGCGCGAGGAGTCACACAGCACGGCACGTGCAGCGCCTTGGCTCAACGCCTCCAAACCAAGCTGCCCCGAACCTGCAAACAGATCCAAGACCTCGGCATCGGGGATCTCAAATCGGAGCATGGAAAACACCGCTTCTTTTGTCCGTTCTGCCGTGGGACGCGTTGCCTCCCCTTCAAGCGTGGCAAGACGCGTACCGCGTGCCTTGCCCGTAATAATGCGCATCATGTTGCGTTCTCCTTTTTGGGTCGTTGTTTGTTTCTGTCTGTTTCAAAATACGCGTAAACCGCGGCAGCATCCTTTGCACTGATTCCCGCAACCGCGCGGATCTCTTCCTCACTTGCTTGCTTCAAAGCGGCAAGCCCTCCAAAAGCCCCAAGCAGCTTTTTCGCCTTTGCCTCGCCAATTCCTTCGATACGGGTCAGTGTCGAGGTCTTCAGCGTCTTTCGCTTGGCTCCCGTCATCCGTCCGACGGTATAACGGTGGACCTCCTCCTGGATGCGGTAAATGAGTGTAAATACGTCCTGCTCACGCGCAATGCTGATCTCCTCGTCCTCGGTGCAAAGCGCACGTGTTTTGTGGTAATCGTCCTTGACCATGCCGAACACGGGGATCTCCAGCTGCAATTCCACAAGCAATCCCCGCACCGTGGATACGTGTCCGCGACCGCCGTCCAAGAGGATCAGGTCGGGAAGCTTTGCAAAGGAACCATCGGAATCCGCAAGGTGCGCCAATCTGCGAGAGAGCGCTTCCCTCATGGATGCGTAGTCGTCGGTACCCGAAACGGTCTTGATCTGAAAGGAACGGTAATCGCTCTTTTGGAATTTCCCGTTCTCGCAGACGATCATACCGGCGGTCAGATGCTCGGAACCGAGGTTGGAAATATCGTACGCCTCGATGCGTTCGGGGTAATTTTCAAGACAGAGCATGCCCGCAAGGCGCGCCAGCGTCCCTTCGGTCTTGTTGGTATCGCTTTGATAGAGCTTTGCGCGCTCGGCGGCGTTTTTTTCCACCATGTCGCAAAGCGTACGCAGATTTCCGCGTTCGGGAGTGTGAACGGTGACACGGTGCCCCGCCACTCCCGAAAGATATGCCGAAAGCATTTCCTCGTCCTCCGTCTCCAAAGGAAAGGAAAGCAACACGCGGGACGGGATATATTCCCGCGCCTTGTAGTGTTCGCACAAAAAGGTGGTCATATCCTCGGTTTCGAGGATGCTGTCCGCACCGTATAAGAAGTCGGCTTTATCCTGCAAAACGCCCGAACGGACGTAAAAGACCGACACGCAGGAGCAGACGTCGTCGGAATACAGCGCCACCACGTCCTGCTCGGTATCGGGAGACGCCACCACCTTTTGCTTTTGCGAAACGCGGTCCAGCGCCGAGAGCGTATCTCTGCATCTCGCCGCCGCCTCAAAGCGTTCCGCCTCGGCATAAGCGTACATCTGCTTTTCCAGTTGCCGCTTGACCTCGCCCGTGCGTCCGCTCAACAGCTCACTGACGTATTTGATCCGCTCACTGTATTCTTCGGGGCTGACGTTACCCGTGCAAACACCGCAGCAGCGGTTGATCTGATAATTGATGCAGGGTCTGCCCTTCCCGATATCTCTCGGGAATACACGCGAACAGGTTGGAAGCTTGAGCGTGGAAGAAAGCAGTTCAATGAGTGCGTATGCCGTTCCCGATCCAGAATAAGGACCGAAATATTTTGCCCGATCCGAATCCCTGCGACGCGTAAATGTGGGGCGCGGATAATCACCCTGTGCAAGCTTGATATAAGGATAAGACTTGGCATCCTTGAGTTTGATATTGTATTTTGGCGTATATTGCTTGATCAGCGTATTCTCCAAAGAGAGTGCTTCCATCTCATTGTCGCAGAGATAATAATCAAAATCATGCACCGACGCCACCATGCGCGCGGTTTTGATATTTTTTTCACCGTTTTGAAAATATTGGGAAACGCGGTTTTTCAGCTTTCGCGATTTTCCAACGTAGACGACCTTGCCGCCCTTGTCGCGCATGATATACACGCCCGACGACAAAGGAAGTCCGTTTGCCTTTTCCAACAGCCGCACTCTTGTCTCTTCACTTTGCGCCATCCGCATCCCCCTTTCTGTGAACAAAAGCGGTGCGCCGTGCGAACCATTCCGTCGTTTCGCCCATGCACACCGCCTTCATTTGACCGTTAAATTTCAGAAAAACCGCTGTCGATCAACTCTACCAAGCCCGAAATTGCGGCATTCTCATCCTGACCGTCTGCAATCAGGGTGACCGTCATATCCTTGGCAATTCCAAGTGACAGCACACCAAGCAAGCTCTTTGCATTGACCTTGCGGTCATCCTTTTCGATCCAGATCGAGGACTTGTAGGTGTTTGCTCTCTGGATAAAGAACGTTGCCGGGCGGGCATGCAAGCCACTGGTATTGGTGATAACGATATCGCGTGAAATCATAATGCGTTCGCTCCCTATCTTAAAATGTTACCCGTCCGATTGATAAACCGAATCTACAGGTATGATTACTCAATAATAGTATAGCAAAATATTTGTTGAAAATCAATAGTCAAACTTATGAGATTTTCACAACTCTTTCACAACTTTTCGTGCAAAATAGATACATTTTCCTGTCGTTGCGCGTCTTTTTTTCAGTTTTTGAGGTCTTGCTTCATCACTTTTGTGACTCGTGCCAAAAGTTGCATCCGCATACTGTACACCTCGCGCGTCTGACCGATCAGAACAGCATCTCTGCCCCCCTTTAAAAACCACTCGCCGTGCCATTCCCCCTGCACTTTGACCGTGATCACCAGATCACATTTTTCCTCGCCGTACGCGCCGTGATACACAACACCGCCCTCTTCC
>JAZQXI010000176.1:0-29986 GCA_045632805.1 Eubacteriales bacterium
CCGATGGACATGTTGATCACGTCAACGCCGAGAACGACACAATCCTCAAGCGCATTCAGAATCCAAGAGGTTCTCGCGCTTTGGTCCACGTCGGAGAAGATCTTCATCTCAACGAGCTGCGCATTGGGGGCAACACCCGTAATGGTATCATCCTTGCCCGCGATCACGCCGGACACGTGCGTGCCGTGGTCGCTCTGTATCGGATAGACCTCGGAATCGCCGTCGGCATAGTCAAAGCCGAACGGAACCTTTTGGCTGATGAAAACATCGGATGCGGTCAAACCGCTCTCAAGCTTGGATGCAACTGTATCTCCAACCAGTGCCGAGACCTCGTCAAAGGTCAGTCCCAGCTTGGATTGGTCGGCTGTGAAGTTTTTAAGCGAGAATGCGGAATGGTAGTAATCCAACCCTGTATCCAGCACAGCAATCACAACACCGGTGCCGTCATAGCCGAAATCCGAGCTATCAAAAATACCTGTATCCTCATAAAAGTTCACGTCATTCTCGACCAGCTTCGTTTCAGCGGTTTTGTAGACGTCTCCGACAATTGCCGTTCCACGCTCACCGAGTGTATCGCAAAGCGCCTCAAAATCTTTAGCGGTGATCAGCACCTCAAACCCGCTGATGACAGCGGAATAGTTGGCACCGGTTTGATAATCAAGATCGATTTTGTCAAGATCCGACAAAATTCCTTCCTTTTTATTATTCAGCTCCGTTTGAAAGGACTTTGCCTCATCGGAATACACATACTGCGAAAAGGAAAGAACTGTGTTCGAATCCCGATAAGTATCCATCAAAGAGACCTCATCGGTCTTGATAATGACCGAAATGATATCTGTATCCTTTACCGTATCCGGAAGTCGGTGTACCACGGAGGAATCCAGATAATTGTCTCTTTGCGTATTGATTGCATCGGTAAACTCCCGCACCACCGAATCCTTGCCTGCAATGGCGGTGTTACCGGCATTGAGGCAGGTGGAAACCACGATGGACGCGAGTAGAACCAACACGATCGAAAGCGTCGTCAGTTTAATCCATTTGCTTCTGTTCGCCATTTGTTCGTTTGCCTTTCTTGATTTGTTTTAAGAATTGTAAAAGCAGGATGATAATGTCACATACTGAATTATTATACCATGTTAGACACGAAATTTCAAGTATTTTTTCATAAATATATAATTTTATTGCAAAATTATTTTTTTGGTATTGATTTTCGGGGTAAATTGTGGTATACTGTAGAATGATGTTTTATGCCATAGACTCATCTCGGTTCTTTTCGAGTGCAAAATCTACATACAAGGAGAAAACACATGAAAAAAAGCATCAAACGAATTTCTCTCCTTCTGGCGCTTCTGATGATCTTCACGGTATGTTCTACCGTATTGGTCGGATGCGGTGCGCCTGAAGAAACGGAAACAACAACGAATGCCCCGTCAGACAAACCGAACACTCCCGAAGCTCCGACAAGCTCTACCTACACCGTTACCGTTAAGTCGGCAGGCGGAATGAAGCTTTCGGGCATTTCGGTCAATGTCTGCTCCAATCAGACAGGGCTTCCCGTAATCAGCTTCCCTGTTTCCACCAACGAGAGCGGCGTTGCGACCTTTACACTTCCCACCTCAAATGATTATCATGTCATTCTGGGTGCAGTTCCTGCAGGATATGCTTATCTTGACAAGTACAGCTTTTCCGGCACGGAATGCAATATCACCTTGACGTCTTCCGTTATCAAGCCCACTGACGGAAATTACGTCACCCCCGCCGAAGGTGCGTACAAGCTAGGCTCGGTTATGCATGATTTCAAGTACAAGGATACCGACGGCAAAACCTACGTACTTTCCGAAGTATTGCAAAAGAAAAAGGCAGTATTGCTCAACTTCTGGTATGTTACTTGCTCCGCATGCGTATCGGAGTTCCCGCTTTTGAACAATGCTTATAACGAATACGTCAGCGACATTGAAGTTCTTGCATTGAATAATCACTACTATTACTACAACGATATCAATGATACCGAGGAAGGTATCAAAGAGTTTAAAAAGAATCAAAAGCTTGATCTCCCCATGATTTTGGACACCACCGACTTGATGTACGCGTTTGACTACAGCAAATTCGACATGGTGGGATACCCCGTTTCGGTGATGATCGACCGCTACGGTGTGGTTTGTATGATCGAGGTCGGTGCAATTGTTGCCGATAACGGCTTTAACAACCTCTTTAAGCATTTCACAGCAGACAATTATCAGCAAATCCTTGTAAATAGCGCAGAAGATCTCTCTCCTCAACAAAAGCCCGACGTATCGATGCCCTCCTCCGAAGAGATTGCCGCAATCTTTAACGAAAGCGGTATGAACATCCATTATTATCCCGAGCAAAGCGCGGCTTTGGCAGAGTATTCCTGGCCCTTTGTGATCACCGAAAAAGACGGCGAACAATGCTTGATGCCCTCCAACAGCGGCACAAACAATTCTTACGCATTTCTGCATGCAGACGTCGAGCTGAAAGCGAACGACGTGTTGGCGTTCGAGTATTTCAGCTCTACGGAAAAGGGGGTAGACATTCTTTCCACACGCATCAACGGCGAGGATATCTATCAGATTTCCGGTATTTCCGAAATGGATGATGGCAACGAAAGCGGATGGAAAACCTGCTATACCTACGTTGCTAAGGAAGCAGGCACCTATACGCTGACATTCTGGTACGTCAAGGACACCACCGAATGCGTGGGAGAAGATGCGGTTTACCTCAAAAATCTGCGCATCGTAGATATTGATGATATCGATGACCCCACCCATATTATCCGCGATGCCGCAACACATCCCACCTCAGACGGCTCCGAATATCAGAATTACGCCGATATTTTCTACAATGAAGCAGACGGCTACTATCACGTAGACCACGTAAACGGTCCCCTGTTGCTTGCCAAGCTTCTCACTCCCTCGCTCTTCAATGACGGCGAGATGTCGATCAACGATTACGCGATCAACAACAAGCTCTACTGGGATTACATGCCCGCTACCGACAAGGACGCCGATGCCGAGCTTTTCTATGCAGAGGCTGTGAATGGCGGATATCGCTTCTTCCGCGATCATGAAGGAAAACGCGAATATCTGGAGCTTTATCATTACACTGCTTTGGATCAACCCGGTATCCGTTACGTTACACCGCAGGAATCCGTTGGAGATACTGAACAAACGTACGTAGGATGTGTATTCTCCTATGACGCTGCCTCGGCATCCTGGGTTGCAACGGTCGATAACGTCAAATACTATCTCGGTGTCAGCCGTGAATTGACCATTGCCAATGCTTACCGTGTAACAACGCGTACCTCCGCCATAGCGGCGCAGTATTTCCCTGTTTCCCTGTTTGATATGGACGGCGCGGTCGTTACGACTCCTGTCGCAGACACCGCATATATGCTTGGCTTTGACAACACCAATTATGAAAATCGGATGTACCTCAACGGTGAAATCCGTGATCTTGACACGGTTCTGACCAATTATCTCGTACACGCATCCAATGCAACGATCAACGGTTACTGTACGGTCAATGAAGAGCTTCGCCAGCTTTTGATGAAGCTCCCCGAATTGGAATCGATCGCCGGCTTGAACAATACCGACACTGTTGATAACCGTTGGCTCCAGATTTGCAGATACTACAATGCTTACGGCACGAACGGCGTTGAGATGGAAGACCCTATCCTCGGTCTTTCCTATCATTCCGCTTTTGTTGCAATCGAGGACGATCCGAACACCGAAGAAGTTGAAAAGAACCAGATCTACTATGACGGCAGAGTCATTATGCCTCGCGGTCTGTTCTACAAATTTGTTCCTACAGTTTCCGGTGTTTACAACATTGTTTCCTACCTCAATCCCAACGGAGACGCCATGGCGGACGCTTTCCTCTTCTTTGAGGACGGTTCGATGTACACCTATGAGCCTCTGGAGCGTTTGTGGATGGATATGAAAAACTGCTCCATGTATGCATATATGGAAGCAGGCACTGCCTACTATATCAACATTGCTTTCTCCGATATCTACGGAAGCGGATATATTCCCTTCTCCATCACCTGTGTCGGTGAAACCTACGAGCTCTTCCGCTATTGCTCCGCAGGCTACTTCACCTCCGCAGACGAGGAAACAATCGACGAATACAGCTTGATTACCGGCGGTTTGATGAAGATCGTCTATGACGAGGAAAACGATTGCTACTACGAGTACTACGGTGATGACAAGAACAACCGCAGTCCCAGACCGATCTACGTTGATTTTTCAATGATTGCGCCTCTGTTCTCTCACAATATCAATTTCTTGGTTCGAGCCGGAGCGTTCGATTTTGCAAAGACCGAGGACGATGAGATTGTACTCGAATATATGCGAGTCAACCCCGAAAACTATGAGGAAAAGCTGAAAGCGCTTTGGGGCGATGAATACGATCAGGAGTTTGTTGATGAGGTCGTAAATGGCATCTATCACGGAGAAGCTATGATCGACTACTCCAAGACCGAAAAGGACGTTACAATTCTCGAATATATCAAGAGCTATCCCACCAATTACGAAGCCAAGCTCCGCGAGGCATTTGGTGACGAATACGATCAAGCCTACGTGGATGACGTTGTAAACGGCATCTATCACGGCTCCATCAATGACTATGCCAAGGGACAAACCACTGCAAGCGTTGATTATACCGCTATCATGGAAGCATATATCAACAGCGACGCGGTGATTGACGACCCCGATAGCCCCATGTACGGTTGTATGATCGTCAATGCGGAGATCGCTGAAATCTTGCAGCACTTGGTTGACAAATTTTCCTTCTCCGGCGTTGAAAATGCTTGGAGCAAGCTCTGCTGCTACTGGCAACAGTATGGTCCCGATTACGCACCTGCGGGTTGATTTTGAGGTAAGATGATGAAACAAAACACAAAAAAACAAGCATGTCTTCTCTGCCTTCTTTTGGCAATGATGATGCTGTTGACCTCTTGCTTCCACTTCGAAAACTTCTCCCCCTCCGGCGAAGAAGTCAACACGGATGAAAGCAACACCAACAAGCCAAACAAGCCCGACACACCACCCGCAAACGGCGATATGATGAGCTATACCGTCAGCGCCACCGACTACTTCGGCAATCCGATGTCCGGCGTCGTGGCAAGCATTAAAAAAGACGGAACCGAGATCAAGTCGATCGCTCTTGGTGCGGATGGAACTGAAACACTTTCTCTTGAGAAGGGTGACTACACCGTCACCCTCCTCAAAGACACGGAACAACCGTCCACAATGTATTTCGACTACTCCTTCGAGTATGATTCCGAGGCATGCACGCTGAGCGTTGATCAACCGAATCTTTCCGTTGTTTTGACACAAAAGCCCAGTGGGCGCGAAAAGCTTACCTTCTTTGATGATAACGTATATGCCTACAACGTAACGGGCGGCGCTTATCGGGTAACACTTTCAAGCGGTATCAATTACTTTATCTTCCGCCCCGATTCCGCAGGAACCTACGAAATTTCGATTGGCTCGGAGACCGCATCCATCGGCAACTACGGTGCGCCCACTTGGATTTATGAAACCCCGACGGACACATCGGTTGACGGCGTCCTCTCTCTCGATATCAGCCGTCTGTACGTTGGTGCAGATGAAAAATCCACAACGCCAATGGTCATCGGAGTTGATGCCGACGTTTCGGATGATACCGATTTTGTACTCACCTTCGAGAAGGTGGAGGATCTTCCTTTGACTCCCACAGAAGCACCTTGGAATATTTATTGCAATCCCAACGCGGAGCTTCCCAAATTCAATTTACCCGAAAACGTGCAACTGACCAACGTGGATATTTTTGATCCCGATCTGCAGATCGTGTTTAACGAAACCGACGGTTACTACCATGTCGGAAGCGAAAACGGCCCTGTTGTTCTGATTCGTCTGACCACGGAATCCCCTTATCTTGCAAGCTTCTTTACAATTTGCAACACCACGCAGCTCGGCTCTTATTTCTATGATGAGGACGGCAACTTCCTTTATAAAGAATCCTATAATGAGCTGATCTTCCAGTATACGGGGCTTCCCAATGAAAATGGCGCATTGGAAACCGGTGCAGGTATTCAAGATCCTATCACCGGCACCTATCCATTGGACTCATATTTGGCACACTTTATGCAAATGGCAGGTGAAGACATGGGTTGGTGGAATCCCAACAGCATCCATTACCGTTTTGCGGATACGGACATGGAAGGCAAGGTTCTGACCGAGAATGCATGGCTCTTCGCATGCTGCTACGTTGCAGAATAACGATCGATTTGTAACAAACAACAGGAGGTACTAATATGAACCGTCTCTTCAAAAGAATCGCTCTTTTGAGCTTGATCGCACTGATTGCGGCAACGATGCTGTTTGCGGTCTCCTGCGATTCCGACGACACAACGACCACCACAACCGCGGCTCCCGGCAACGGCAATCAACCGTCCAAGGAGGAAACGCCCACCGGTGGAAACAACGAGCAAACCACGACTACGGGCGGTGGCTCCAATACCCAAACGCCCGCGCAAAATCCCACCTATACCGTGACGGTCGTTGATCAAAACGGCGCCCCCATCAAGGATGCCAAAATCCAACTTTGCAAAGCGGACGTTTGTGATGCGAGAATGTATACCACAAACGAGCAAGGAATTGCAACCTTCCAAAAACCGGAAAACTCCGAGTATAAGGCTCGCGTCCTTTCGGCACCCGGTCTTGAAATTGACAGCATGCCCGATTCCACAGATCCCAACGCACAGTACGTCTATTTTGGAACCGCCAAAAGCATTACCATCACACTGACCTATCCCGAAGTTGCGGAATAAGCTGATTTGAGGTGTATTATGAATATCAAAAAGCTTTTTGCGCTTCTCTTGGCTTCCCTTCTGCTCCTCTCACTCGTTTCCTGCGCGGCACCCCAAGGAACCGAAACTACAACCGCAGACAACACCCCGGAAGAACCGGAAGAAGAGGAACCCACAACGCCGCCCCCTACCGATAACAACGGAGACGGCAGCGGCGATACCCCCCAAACGCCCGTTATTCTTGGGACCGAGGAAAATCCAGCATATATGTTAGAGGATACCCTTTCCGTGACTTTAACGGCAGGACAGGTCTATTATATCGGTGTCAAAAACCCGATCGGTCAGCGCATCTACATCGAAAACAGCAATGCTGTAATCTCCTGCAACGGTGTGGACTACACCGCAGAGAACGGCACGGTTGAAATGATTGTAGCCGCAGGAGAAAATGCCGACAGCAGACAAGGGCTTATCTTTACTCTCAAAGCTGCCGACGGTGCGGCTGCTGAATTCCTTGTTCACATCGAGGCGCCTCTCGGCTCCATGGGCAATCCTTACGCGTTGACTTCTCTTGACGATTTGCACGTAGCGCTTGCCAAGGATGAAGTTCTCTATTACAAATGGACCGCAACCGATAGCGGAACCTTCCAGGCCCTTTGCTCCGAGGAAAGCAGCAATATCATACTTACCGCGGACAGCCGCACAACCGGCGATAGCAACGGTATGGAAGTCCAAGAAATAACCGTTTTAAAGGGCGATGAGATTTTGATCGCAATTGGTACAAACGGCGCCGTCATTTCGGAAGGCTTTGATCTTTCCTTTGCATTCGTCACGGCAGATCCATCCACCGTGTTCACCTACACCGTAAAGGCGTTTGACAGCACATTGAATGGAATTGCCAATGTTACCATTGAGATCAGAAGCGCTGTTGATAACACGTTGATCACTAATCTTGAAACCGATGAAAGCGGAAGTGCTGTCTACTCGGCTGTTTGGTCTGACTGTTACGCCAAGATCATCGTTCCCGACGGGTATCAGCTTGTCAACGATAATGACGAGGATGCCACCAACAATGATATTTCCGATTTTAAGCTCGGTTCGGGTGAATTCGGCAACGTAATTGCAATCTTCTCGCTCTATCAAGCTTAAATAAAATACAAAAGCACCAAACGGATTTCCGTTTGGAGCTTTTGTATTTCATTCATTGGAAAGCGCATCCTCAATGGATTGCTTCAATTCGTCATACGTAATCGATCCCGGATACACGGCAACCACGATGCCGTCCGCATCCAAAACCAACGTGCGCGGATAACTGCCGTCACCACCCAATTGCTCGTAATAGGCATTATTGGTGTCATACGCGAACTGAATATCATACTCTGACCATTTTTTATTGATAAAATCAATTGCCAAAGCATCCCAATCGGTGTCATCGGCGTGAATTGCAGTGATCGATACACGCTCGCCGTATTCCTCGGCAAGCTCCGCAAAATGCGGCATTTCCTGCACGCATGGACCACAATAGGTAAACCAGAAATTGATCACCGTGACCTTGCCGCGCGTATCGGTAATGTTATACGTTTCACTGAAAGCATCCTTGGCATCGTTGAGAAGCGGCAGATCTGCCTCGATGCACTGATTTCCAACGTTCCAGCCAAGCGTTACCTGCTCTTCTTTCTCGGAATCGCCGTCAGTATCTGCTACGGGCGGAGTTGTCTCACTTGCCGGAGCAACATCGATAAAATTATAATAAATCAACGCCGTACCAAGCACGACCACCATCGAAGCGCCAATGCAAATTTTCATGATTCGGTTGCGCTTCTCCTGCTTCTCGTTATGCTCACTTGCAATTTGTTCCGCCACCTCAGGAGTGACGCCTTCGATCTCATTGGGAGCCAGCATCGGCTTAGTCCCCTTCCACGTGATCGCTTTTGTGGGACAAACGTTGATACATTCGCCGCAACTGATGCACTCTGCATCGCCTACATGACGGATATCCATCTTACAGGTACTGATACAACGTCCGCAATCGGTGCATTTGCTTTTTTCAAGCTTGATGCCAAACATGGAAATCTTATTGAACAGTCCGTAGAGCGCTCCTAAAGGACAGAGGAATCGGCAGAAGATACGATAGATAAATACCGCTCCTACCAAAAAGCTGACCATCAAAAGGAATTTCCACGTAAAAAGCGGCCCTAACATGCGGAAGCTGCTTTCGTTGACCTGATTGGAGAGCAATCCGATCGCTCCCTCAAGTGTTCCCGCGGGACAGATATATTTACAAAATGCGGGAAGCGGAAACTCTCGGAACATGTACATCAGCGGAATGATAAAGCAGAACACCGCAAGCACCACGTATTTAAAATAAGAAAGAATACGGGTGAGCTTTCCTTTTTTGATCTTGGGAGTCTTGATCTTATGTAACAGCTCTTGGATCAAACCAAAGGGACAGAGGAAGCCGCAGATCCAACGCCCGAGCAAAAATCCGTACAAAAGAAGAATGCCGAAAATATAGTAAGGCGCTCTTTTATCGGTACTTGCCATGGCGTTTTGCAAAGCGCCGATCGGGCATGAGCCGGACGCCCCCGGGCAGGAATAGCAGTTCAATCCCGGCGTGCAAATATTTTTCAAAGGTCCTTGATAGATGCGTCCGTTTCCGAAGCCCTTGAGATTGGCATTGAACAGGAGTGCCGCATAAAGCTGGATCAATCTGCGCTTGGTGGGTTTGTGCGCTTTCAACCATTCTACGATTTTTTTCATTCGTCTCACCTACCTTTAACCAAGACCGATGCACTCGGTGCAGATTCGGATCGCTTTGGATAATACGTCTGCCATACCGCCGTTGACAATGCCGATGATGATAAAGACTACAGCAATTACAGCGATTACAGCGCGCACACCCCAAAGAATCCATTTGTTCCAATCAATATCGGTGCGATTGGCCAAAAAGTAAAAGTACAGGACAAATCCGCACGCAAGCAACAAAAATCCAATGACGGAAGCCGAGGTCACTAAAACCACATCGTCCGCCGAGATCAACCCGTTGACACCAAGCACGGACATCACAAACACGACTGTAGCAAGCAGTACAATCGTGTAAGAAAACAATTGCACCAAGGGCTTTCCCCATGTATTCCAATCTCGTTCATCCTCGTCATTCGGGACTTTGAGCGCACCGTTTTTCATTGCGAGCTTGATGCATTCGGTCTCCTTTTGCAAGCTGATGCTCTTCAACACCGTATAAACGTAGCAAAAGATGACACCGTCCAAAAAGAAGCAGACCGAAAACAGTATTGCCGAAAAAACATCATGATTCAAAGTCTCTACCGTGAAGTTATTGGGCGTGAAAAGATAGATCACTACGGGCATGGCACACGCCACGCAGAGAACCGCACAAACGATCTTTCCAATCAGACGAAAACGGCGTTCCCGTTCAATTTCGTCTCGAATTTCAAAATCGCATGCATCAAAATCCAAGCGACGGCAAAGACGCCGGTATGTGATCTCTTGCGCAACCTCCCCTTTCAACTTTTTAGGCTCCAAGGGGAAAATCAAATTGAGTACAAAGCCTCCCGCGACTGCCGCAATGCAAACGTATACGGGAATGGCAATATTTGCAAAGTACGCCGCCACGCTTTCTCGTGAAAATGGGCGGTCACCGCTGTGATAAATGGATATGCAGGAAACGATAAAACAGATTCCCACAAGCACCACAAGGACCGACACTATGATGCCGTAAATCAAGTGTGTCCGTTTGATTTGTTCTTGCGTCATAAAGCTCCCTTCTGCGAAATGATTCGCCTTGTCTTTCTAAGATATCCGAAACGGTATCGTTCGTTATCCGATGATTGAATCCTGACGTTTTTTCCAAATCCAATATGCGATCGGCAAAATACAAACCAGAATGCATATATAAACCAGCAAATTGCCAATTACCGTATAAAGCGTGTTTTGCGTGTGCATCTCCACATCGGCAACGGCATAGCCCTTTTCCAAGGGATCGATCCAGCTCAAATGCTCGCCCTTATCGGTAACGATGGTTGAGATCCCCGTATTTCCCGCGCGCACAAGGTATCTGCCTGTTTCAATGGCACGCAGCTTTGCCTGCACCTCGTGCTGGTAGATGGCAGAGGAATCGTAAAACCATGAATCGTTACTGGCAAGCAACATCACATTTGCACCGTCACGCACGCTGTCAAGCGTCAGTCCCTCGTAAATGGAATCAAAGCATATGAGGGACCCCATCTTGCCCCATTCGGTTTCAAACAGATCGGAATCGGCTCCTGCCGTCAAATCGCTCCCAAGCGCCGAAAGATTGGCAAGCGGCGGGATCAACGTCATAATGACCTCCCGCATGGGAACGTATTCGCCAAACGGAACCAGATGCCTTTTGGCATAAAAGCTCTCATCGATTGTTCCGTCGGGACGAATCTGATAGAGCGCATTATAGGATTTACCATCTTCATCCTCGTAAATTGCGCCGACAATGAGCGTCACATCGCACTCAACTGCCAATTCTGAGACAAATGACTTGAGTGCGCCATACTGATTCAGCGCATATGGAAACGAGGTTTCGGGCCAAACTACGACCTCGGCACCGTCTTTGGCTGCCTCACGGGTCAATTCGCCGTAAATCTCTTTGGAAATCACATAGCTATTGGCGCTCCACTTATCGTGGGAATTAACATTTCCCTGTACTACCGCCATGCGAACGGTTTGTGCAGGGGTATTTTTCCAATTCATCAGAACAATGCCACTCAAAAGGTTGGCGATTACAAGACCGACCGCCACCGCCGCGCAAATCGCGGAACGGCGCAGGTTCTGTCGGAACAGAATGGCATATGCCAAAAGTCCGTTGACCAAAAGAAGCAGAAGGCTGACAAAATATGAGCCGAACAACGAGGTCGCTTGAAGCATGGGAAGATAGTCCGCTTGACCAAGACAGAGTCTTCCCCACGGCACGCCCGTCCAGGAAAGCGTGCTTGACCACTCAAAAACGATCCAAAGTGCCGAAAAAGCGAACGGGCGCAGAATGGGATAGCGTTCAAACACCTCCGTGCGGTGCATCAACTTGAAAAAGAGGAATACCAAGCCGCCCGGAATCGCCTGAAGAAGCGAAAGCCCTGCCCAGCCCGCCACGATGACCACGGCAGATGAGACGTTATCCATCCCCACAAAATCCAAGGGATAGAGGTAGGTGAACCAATGGTAGATAACAAAATAAAAGGTGAAAATCGTTAAAAAGCCGTACCAATAAGTGCGCATCAAGCCGTGACGCTCGGAGCACGCCAGCCGATAAGCTCCTATAAACAGTGGAACCATCGTGATCCACTCAAGAAATCCCAAAACAGGAAAGACCAGCGTCAATCCCGTCAAAACGGCACCGAGCAAAAGATACGGAAGTACTTTTCCTTTTTCTTCGAACATACGTACTCCTTTATGCAAAATCCTTCAAAAACCAAACGTCCTCGCGGTCGATCTCAAATTGTTTATTTTCCAAATATTTGAGCGCGCCTTCCCGCTCGGTCTCCTTAAAGCGCAGGCGAAAAGCATACAGCGCCTGATATTTGTAGCCCTTCTGACGGTCCATGCGATTAACACCGTATTTTCCGTCCCCCATGAGCGGATGCCCGATGTGCGAAAGATGGGCGCGGATCTGATGTGTTCTTCCCGTTACCAGCTCCACCTCAAGCAAGGCATTGCCGTTCTTCTCTTTAAGGACGCGATACTTGGTAATGATCTCCTTATATCCGGGAAGCCGCTTTTCGGATATATCGACCATGTTATCGGCGCTGTTCTTTTTCAGATAAGCCACAAGCGTTGCCTCTCGGCGGGTTGGAACACCATGCACCGCGCAAAGATAGCATTTGCGCAATTCATCGTTGCGGATGCGCTCGTTCATCTCGCGCAATGCCTCCGCGCTTTTGGCGGCGATAACAATTCCTCCCGTATTACGGTCGATGCGGTTGCAAAGCGCCGGCGCGAAGGATTGCTCGTTTTCGGGGTCATACTCCCCCTTTTGTGCCAAATACGCTTTGACATGCATGATCAGCGTGTTTTCCGCCGCCGCAGTATCCTCATGCACCAAAACGCCCGGGCGCTTGTTGAGCAGCAGGATGTTTTCGTCCTCGTAGACGATATCCAATTTGGGTTGAATACGGAGCAATGCCCCGTTGTCGCTCTCGGGGGATGCAAAAAACTCCTCACGGATAAAGAGCTGGATCTCGTCACCCTCGCACAGCATATAATTTTGCTGTGTTCTGGCACGGTTGACCTTGATCTTTTTCGTGCGGATGTATTTATACATCAAAGACAGCGGCAAGCCTTTGACCGCCTTGGTAAGGAACTTATCCAAGCGCTGCCCCGCGTCATTACGCTTGACGGTGATAATCTGCATGAATATGAACAGTGGGGAAACTTGCAAAAAAGCTTCCCCACGCTTCCTTTCGGTATGATTTTACAGGGTGCCGAAAATACGGTCGCCGGCATCTCCAAGTCCCGGAACAATATACGCGTGCTCGTTGAGATGATCGTCCAACGCGGCGGTGTAGATATCTACGTCGGGATGCGCCTCCTGCACGCGCTTGACTCCCTCGGGAGCAGCTACCAGACACATAAAGCGGATATGCTTGCATCCGCGCTTTTTAAGCATGGTCAAAGCATCCACAGCAGATCCACCGGTTGCGAGCATGGGATCTACGAGAATGACGATTCGTTCATCAATATCGGGCGGCAGCTTGCAATAATATTCCACGGGCAAATGGGTGTTGGGGTCGCGGTAAAGACCAATGTGTCCGACCTTTGCAACGGGAATCAGACTCTGCAAGCCATCCACCATGCCAAGTCCCGCACGGAGAATGGGAACGATGGCAAGCTTTTTACCCGAGATCATCTTTGCTTTCATTTTGGTCAGGGGAGTTTCGATCGTAACGTCCTCCAGGGGCAGGTCACGCGTCAGCTCATATCCCATCAGCATTGCAATCTCTTCCAGCAGCTCGCGGAAATCCTTGGAGCCTGTTTTTCTGTTTCTCATAATGGAAAGCTTGTGGGTGATAAGCGGGTGATCGATCACGTGAAATTCACTCATAATGATCCTCCTGATATTTTTTTATGGAATCTACATCTATTATACAACTCTTTTTGCTTCTTTTCAAGTACAATTTGCAAATTCTGCGTGATTTTTTACATTTTTTTATTTACTTTCCGCGCAAATCGTGGTACAATATATAATAGCGAATATTTTGCAATGAAAGGAGTCTGCCATGGAAGCCGTTGGATACACTGTTGGCATCTATACGCTTGGATGCAAGGTCAATCAATATGAATCCGAAGCCATTGCGGAGCGTTTTACCGCCCTCGGCTTTCGCGTTCAAGCTCCAAGTGAAGCTTGTGACGTTTACATCATCAACACCTGCACGGTCACGGCAGAATCCGATCGCAAAGCCAAACAGTTTATCCGTCGTGCCATCCACAAAAATCCCGGCGCATACGTTTTGGTCACCGGCTGTTTTTCTCAAACCGCCCCCGAGGCTGTGGCGCGAATTGAAGGCGTGGACTATATTTGCGGAAATGCCGACAAGCAATCGGTTGTTGAGGAAGCCCTACGTCTTTGTAAGAGTGGATCAAAATCCTTAAAGCCTTGCATTCACTGTCCCCCACCCGATTCTGCCGGATTTGAACGGATGTGCATTTCACACTTCGGAAGAACACGCGCATATATCAAAATTGAAGATGGCTGTGAAAGCCACTGCACCTATTGCATCATTCCCGCAGCCCGCGGCTCCATTCGCTCCAAAGCTCCCTCGGACGTTTTGCACGAGGTTCGCACGTTGACCGAAAACGGATGCCGTGAAATCGTGCTGACAGGAATTGAAACCGCCTCCTACGGAAAAGATCTTGGAGGATACGGATTGGCGGATCTATTGGAAGAAATCGACCGAATTCCCAATATTGGGCGCATCCGACTCGGCTCTCTCGATCCTTCACTCTTCAAGCAGCCCTTTGTGGATCGCATTGCCGCTATCAAATCCCTGGCACCGCATTTTCATCTGTCCATGCAAAGCGGTTCCGATAAAATCCTTGCTTTGATGAAGAGAAAATACAACCGCCGCATGGCTCTTGAGGCAATGCAAAGATTGCGCACGGCGATCCCCGACGTGCAGTTTACCACAGATATGATCGTTGGATTTCCCGAAGAGGGCGAACATGAATTTGCCGATACCCTTTCCTTTGCCGAGGAAGCGGAATTTTTAATGATCCACGTGTTTCCATACTCCAAGCGCAGCGGCACTCCTGCCGCTGTGATGGCAGGACAGATTCCCGAATCCGTCAAGCATGAGCGTGTCAAGATTCTTTCCCAGCTTGAAACAAGCATCCGCCGCCGCATTCTGGAACGTCAAAACGGACGTGTGTTGGATGTCCTCTTTGAAAGCTATCATGACGGAATTGCCTCGGGACACACTAAAAATTTTATCGAGGTAGCTTGTCCCTCTCCTCGCCCGCTTTCGGGTCTTGAATTGCCCGTGCGGATCGATTCCAATAATGGATTACTCTCTACGGGAACGCTGATCGATTGTGATCGGAAGATTTAAGAAAGGTTGAACCTTATGAACTATAAAAGTATGATTCGAAATTTTGGACAATGCAACGCCGATCAGGCAAAGCGCCTCAAAAATGAATTGGGGCTCACCATGTCCGACGACGTGCTGATGTATTGTATTTCACATTACAGAGATCACGAATTGCGCGATCCCTTTGTGGATGAGTTGCTGATGCTCGACCGACTCTCGGTGTCTCTTGAGCGTGACCCGGATGCGGTCGCGCCCACCGATCTTTATACCAGAGATGATTTTGTAGCGGAGACCTATGCCGATATGATGGCAAAGCGCCGTCAAATCAATCCCAACGCAAAGCATCCCTGCACTTTGGCAGAAGCCTCCAAGTTGGCAAGCGCATATATGCTTCGCGCAGGAAAATACACTGCTCCCCAGCGTTCTGCTTCAGTCATTCCCGAAAGCATCCGTGACCGTCAAGCGTTCCCAAGTGAATCCTGCCTGGTTGCCCCGGATTCGGCTTTCCGTCTCCGCGTGCTCCCCTTTGTCACCGCCAAACCCGCCGTGGGTGACCTCTTGATTCTCCTGACTCCGGGAGCAACACAAACACGTCTTGCATTTTACAAAGCAACCGAAAAGCTTTTGGAAAACGAAGCTGTCTTTTCACTGATCAAAGGCGTTTATACCGTGCGCCGTTCGGGACTTTTACGCGAGCTTTTGGAAATCACCAACAGTCTGCGTTTGGTTCTGACTCCCTTTTCATCTTTGAACGTTCCCATGCCGATGACCGTTTTGACCGATCATCACGAGGGCTGCCGCATCTTGCGTATTCGCGCGGACGCGAAAGAAAAGCTGATGCAATTGATTCGCAAAACCGATCTTTCCGCCTCTCTTTTTGCGGAGATCACCTCGGACGGACGCTTCACATTTTATCGCGGCGAGGAGGATTCCTTTTCCATCCATCCGCAATTTTTACGCACGCTTTACCGCTACAAAGGAGTCTCATTAAAGCTTGCAACGGAATCCAAGCACATGCCCGATGTGATCAAGCATCGCACTGTCACACCCTTTAACTGTAAATATCTCTCTCATGAAATGACGGAGCAATCGGCAGATGCCGCGTCGATTAACGGCGTACTTGCCGCATCCGCGTCCGCGTCTCCCGAAAAGGCATATTATAAAACGGCGCTCTATACCGCGCTCATTCCGGTTCTGACCCTTGCCGCATGCGGTATCCGTTATACCGATCAAGTTCTCTCTCTTGGCGTTGAAATGCCCGAAAGCTGTGCGGCGCCAATCCATGCAAGCGCCGGGATGTCGGTGCTTCTCGGTCTGTACCGCGCACAAACCGAGCTTGGAATTCCCGCGCAGGCAATCTCCCTGCGCTCCGAGCGCGCGGTAAAGAATCCTACCGTCACCGCCTTTTCGCTTGCCGAAACCGGCTCGCTCTATCAAAGCAGCTTTGTCGCCCCCGAACACGAGGTCTATTGTCTGACACCGAAATTCCGCACTGACGGAATGCCGTATTTCCAATCCTTACGTCAATTGTTGGATGAGGTGGCACGCTTGCAAAAGGATGGAAAAATCGCATCAATGCGCGTGATCGGCAACGAAAGCGTGACCGACGTGATCACAAAAATGAGCAATACTTTAACCTGCGGCTTGACCGATCTTTCCGTGGCTTCCGACGGTCCGATCCCGATTGGAATTCTGATCGAGTCCAACCAAAAGCTCCCCTATCCTTCCATCGGTGTAACACGCACCGCAAAAGAACCTGTGCAGAAAAGCATTCCCACAATAGAAAATGATGCAGAATCCTTGGTATGGTCCGCTTTGCCCGAGGTCGTTATCCTCGCGAAAAAGACCGATACCGATGCGCAAATGCTTGCATCTCTTTTGGAATGCCGCGGCGCAAACGTACATCTGTTCTCGGATACGGTTGCCGACAGCGACCGCCTTTCCCGCGCGATTTTGGGCGCACAAACGCTGATCCTTTGCCAAGGAACAATCTTACCCAAAACACCTAAAGTATCATTCGCGCTGTCCGTTATGCGTGAAGCCAACGGGTTTATGCTCGCACTTGGCACGTCAGTCGCCTTGGAAAAGGACTTTTTAGCGCTCCCTGACGGTTTGAATTACGCGCTTTTGCAAAAAATTTGTCCCGATCGAAAGAAAAACGGAAAAAAATCATAAAAAAATCAACAAAACTCTTGCAATTTGGAAAAACATATGATATAATAACTGTTGTTGTGAAGTAACGTATAGCCGTACTATGCCAAAAAGCGGCAAGAGATCTATTAGGAGGTGTCAAAAATGGCAAAATGTTGTATCTGTAGCAAGGGCGTCGTTTTCGGTCAGAATGTTTCCCACTCTCACCGCAAGACCAACAGAACCTGGAAGCCCAATATCCGCAAAGTAAAGCTGGAAGGCAGCAAAGCAATCTACGTTTGTTCTCGTTGCCTGCGCACCATGAAAAAGGCTTGATTGCCGCGTGCAAATAAAGTAAGGCAGACACAGTGTGTCTGCCCTTTATTTTCGTACGGACAAATTTTAGAATCGAAGGAGTTTAGCATGGAAAAAGAAAAGCTTGACCGCATCAACTTCTTGGCACGCAAAGCCAAGGCGGAAGGTTTGAACGATGAAGAGCGCGCCGAGCAAAAAGCGTTGCACGAAGAATATCTCAAGGAGTTTCGCGCTTCCTTCAGAGGAATTCTTGACAATACGGTGATTCAGTACCCCGACGGTTCCAAGCAATCCGTTCCTGACTACCGTGATAGCAAAAAGGCATCCAAAAACTAATCTGCCGCAAAAAAGAAATCCCTTTAGGGTCTTTACAAACGCAGAAAACTGTGTTATACTAATATAATAAAGGATATATTTGCGTTCGGAGGTTTCCCGATGAATCAATTGAAAACAATCTATACTTCCGACGTTTCGGAAACGGAGGCGGCAGGCGCAGACCTTGCCAAGCAAATCCTTTCCGATGGCTCGATTCCACGGTTTGTAGCGCTTTACGGTGATCTCGGTGTTGGGAAAACCGCTTTTGTGCGCGGATTTGCTTCGGTGGTGGCGCCCAACAGTCTTGTTCGCTCCCCCACGTTTGCACTTGTGAATGAGTACCGTTCCGCCATTCTCCCACTGTTTCATTTTGATATGTATCGAATCGACAGCGAGGACGATCTGATCTCCATCGGCTACGATGACTATCTGATGCGGCGCGGCGTATGCCTTGTGGAGTGGAGCGAAAAGATCCCTTACGCAATTCCAGAAGAATTCGTACGGGTAACCATTTCAAAAAACGATCCCGATCGGCTTGAAAACAGATGCATTACGGTTGAGATCATCACGGAGGGCAAGGCATGAAGATTTTAGCATTGGACAGCACCGCTTTGGTTGCCTCTGTTGCCCTGTGTGAAGATGGCACCAGATTGGGTGAAATCACGATCGAAAACGGAAACACGCACAGCGAGACCTTGCTCCCGATGGTAGAGTTTCTTCTTCAGCGCTTTTCTATGACGGCGGATGATATCGATCTGTTTGCGGTGTCGGCGGGACCCGGTTCCTTTACGGGTGTGCGCATCGGCGCTGCAACCGTCAAAGGTCTTGCGTTCGGAACAAACAAGCCCTGTGTCGGTGTTTCGACTTTGGAGGCTTTAGCTTATAATTTGCTCTCACACGACGGACTGATCTGTCCTGTGATGAATGCCCGCAGAAAGCAAGTATATACCTCCCTGTTTCGTGCTAAAGACGGCAAACTTGAACGTCTGATGCCCGACAGTGCCATTGCAATTACGGAGCTGGACGAGCGTCTTTCCGCTTACGGTGAGCCAATACGCCTGTGCGGTGATGGATATGAGATCACGGAAGCACTCTTGACGCATCCCATTCTCCACACCCCACAAAATTTGCGCCAGCAAAGCGCTTATTCTGTTGCGCAGGTTGCGCGCATCGCATTCGAAAACGGTCAATCGGTTTCCGACACGGAGCTTGTCCCCACTTATCTGCGTTTATCACAAGCGGAACGGGAACGAGCTGAACGCATGGGAATCGATACGGGAATATAAAGAGAGGTATTCTTATGAAAATCAACAAGATCACGGTGGGCTGCGACCACGCCGCCTTTGAACTGAAAAAGAAAGTGATTGCCCACCTCATTGAACGCGGCATCGAGGTCATTGACGTTGGAACCGACTCTGCAGAAAGTTGCGATTACCCCACTTTTGCACATGCTGTTTGCAAAAACGTGCAGGAAGGCGTGACCGAGCTTGGTATCCTGATCTGCGGAACGGGAATCGGAATGTCAATGGCAGCAAACAAGCATCGCGGCATTCGCGCGGCGGCTTGCTCCGATACCTTCAGCGCACGTCTGACCCGCATGCACAACGACGCCAACGTCCTCTGTTTTGGTGAGCGCGTGGTTGGCATGGGACTTGCGTGTGACCTTGTTGACAGCTTTATCGACGCAGAATTTGAAGGCGGTAAGCATCAGCGCCGTGTGGATATGATCACTGCGATCGAAAATGATGAGCTTTAATCCCCTATTCAATCTTTAATGACAGCTTACAGAAAGAAAGGTGCCATGTTATGGATAAGAAATTGATAAAAATCGCCGAAGTGGTTCACGAATGTCTCCCCGACAGCTATACTGCTGCCGTTATTCTTGCGGCAGGTGCGTCTACGCGCATGGGTGATATCAACAAGCAACTTTATTCGCTCTGCGGCAAGCCCGTTTTGGCGCATACCCTTTTGGCATACCAAAACTGCCCATTGATCCGCGAGATCGTTGTGGTTACAAAGCCGGAGGAATTTGACGCAGTGACGGAAATGAGCAAAAAATACGGCATTTCCAAGCTGACACAGCTCGTGATTGGCGGTGCAACCCGTCAGGAATCTGCTTGTCGCGGCGTGGAAAAGCTGAGCGCGAAGGTGAAGTACGTAGCGATTGCCGACGGCGCGCGTTGCTTGACGACCCCCGCTCAGATCACCAAAGTGTGCCTCATGGCTTACCGCACCAAGGCGGCTTGCGCAGGTCATTTGATCAGCGATACCGTAAAGCGTGCAACGGTTCTTGGAAACGTGCAGGAAACCGTGGATCGCACGGGGCTCTGGCAGGTTCAGACCCCTCAAGTATTCCACACAGCGCTCTATCATGCGGCACTCGTGAAGGCAGAAAAGGATCAGTTTACCGTAACCGATGACGCATCCTTGATCGAGCATCTCGGATATCAGGTGCGTCTTGTGGAATGCGGCGCATCCAATTTGAAGGTGACCTTCCCCGAAGATCTGCCTCTGGCAACCGCGATCTGCAAATACAGAACGGAGAAAAAGAAGTGATCCGTGATATCCGCACGGGACACGGTTATGACGTGCATCGCTTGGTTCCCGAACGCAAGCTGATTTTGGGCGGGGTTACAATCCCACATGAAACGGGACTTCTCGGACACTCTGACGCCGACGTGCTGTTGCATGCCATTTCGGATTCCTTGCTCGGAGCTTTGGCGCTGGGAGACATCGGAAAACATTTTCCCGATACCGATCCGCGTTATGCGGGAGCGGACAGCCGTATGCTTCTTGCTGCGGTGGCGGATATGATCCGCGAAAAAGGATGGCAGATCGGAAACATCGATGCAACGGTACTCGCGCAAGCACCAAAGCTCGCACCACATATCCAAACGATGCGCAAAAACATAGCCGAAACCCTCTCGATCGACGTTGACCGTGTCAGCGTCAAGGCAACCACCGAGGAGCATCTCGGATTTACGGGAGAAAAGCTCGGCATTGCCGCGCATGCGGTCTGTCTCCTTTTCCGCGAATAAAGCACTGTCCGCGACGGATTCTTTGGTAATACTTCCTGTTCTTTTCTATCCTTTCCGTGCATCAAGTGCGAATTTTCATTATCAGTATATGCCCGTGTTCCCGAAAATTCGACGGTTTTCCCGTTTAAAACTTAAGAAAGGATCAGCTCTTATGATTTATATCGCTCCCTCCCTTTTGGCAGCAGATTTTGCCAACTTGGAAACCGACGTCAAGCGCATTGCAGATGCCGGTGCCAATTATTTGCATTTGGACGTGATGGACGGTGCATTTGTTCCCAACATCAGCTTTGGAGCGCCTGTGATTGCCGCTCTGCGCCCTCATACCAAGCTGATCTTTGACGTACATCTGATGATCAACGATCCCATTCGCTACATTGACGATTTTGTTAAGGCGGGTGCGGATCTGATCACCGTACATCTGGAAAGCACCAACGATATTGACGCTGTTTTGCAAAAGATCCGCTCACACGGTGAAGTGCGCTGCGGTCTTGCCATCTCCCCCGCGACTCCCGTCGATCGCTTGATTCCTTATCTTTCCAAGATCGATATGGCGCTGATTATGACAGTGGTTCCCGGTTTTGGCGGTCAAGCGCTCATCCCCGAGACCTTGGACAAGGTTCGTGTGGTGCGCAGATATGCCGAAAACCAACAGCTTCGTTTGGATATTCAGGTCGATGGCGGTTTGAACGCCAACAACGTGTCTCTTGCCACCGAGGCAGGCGCTAACATCATCGTGGCAGGATCTGCGATCTTTGGAGCAAAGCAACCGAGTCAGGTCATGAAAGCGATGCGGCAAAGCGCCAACGAACATCCCTATCGAGGATAAAGGAAAAAGCTTACGGACAAAATCCGTAAGCTTTTCTCTTTACAGTAAAAGGAACACCAATGGGATCGTAGCGCAGGATATGAGGTGCGATACCAGCGCCATGCCCGCCGCAACGGACACGTCCTTTCCGTAAGCACTGGGAATGACGATCGTATTCAGCCCCAGCGGCATTGCCAGTGATGCGATCGCGCAAACGAAGAAGGTCACGGGCATCACGGGAATGAGCTTAAAGACTCCGAGAAACACAAGCGGGATTGCAAGCAAGCGGATCGCCGTGACTGCGTAGATCTTGACGTTGGTAAAGGTTTTTTTGAAATCGATGTTGGCAACCGTAACACCTGTCAACAGCATTGCAACGGGAGACATGCAACTCTTGAGTGCCGTGATCACGTTATTAAGCGCATTCATAGGAGGCAGAAGCGGCTCGGGGAGCGTTGCAGCAGGCATTGCGGAGGTGACAAGACCGATGATCATGCCGATAAACATGCCGATAAACATGGGATTGAGCAAGGATTTGAGATTTTGACGGAAGGAGGTCTTTTCTTCCTTCATCAAAAGATACGGAACGCCCCAAAGATAGATCAGGATGTAGAGCGGCATAATAAAGACCAGATAGTCGCCGGCATATTGCGGAAACACCGCTTCCACAACAGAAATGCCAACGTAGCCGAAATTAGAAAACGCAAGTCCGTAGGTGAAAATATTTTGCGTAAAATGATCCTTTGTCAAGAGCTTCGAGACAAGGATCGCAATCGGCACAACAATGATAAGAAGAACTGAGCTGAAAAGGAACACACTTCCCGACTGTGCAAGTCGATCTACCGTAAAATCGTCCATAAAGGTCTTGAGCATCAAGGCGGGAATAAAAATCCAATTTTCAAGCTTGGCAAGGATCTTTGCAGTCTCTGTGGGCAAAATCTTCCATTTTGCCAATGCAAAGCCGATCAGAATTAATAAGAATAGATAGATGGTCTGCCCCAACGTGGAATAAAAGATAGCCATTTTCTTCTCCTTTTCGCAAATCTTCACTATTTTACACCCAAACACGAAAAAAGTCAAGAGAATATCAAAAAAAACTTGCCAATCATGGAGGATCTGCTTTGTTTTATGTAAAAATGATTATTTTTTGTGATTTCTATTGATTTTTTTCATACAATATGTTATAATATATGCCTATTTCAGATAACAAGAAAGGAGATGCCCATGCTGTCGGGTTTGCACGAAGTACTACATAACATGTCTCCAACTGCATCGGTTATCATTGCGATCGCCTTCATGCTGTTTTTCGGCTTTGCGATGACACGGCTGACCAAGCTCCTGCGATTGCCAAACGTAACCGCATACATTCTGACAGGTATTTTGATCGGTCCTTACTGCTTGGATCTGATTCCGCAGACCGTTGTGGATGGGATGGATTTTCTATCCGACATTGCCTTGGCTTTGATCGCCTTTACCACAGGCGAGTTCTTCCGCTTCAAGGTCTTAAAAAAGAACGGGCTGAAGGTTCTGATCATTACCCTTTTTGAAGCTTGCATCGCTTCGATTTTGATCTTCATTTTGGCATACGGATTCCTGCGCTTGCAATTCGCGTTTTCCATTGTTTTGGCAGCACTTGCCGCCGCGACCGCTTCCGCCTCCACCATGATGACCATTCGCCAGACGGGTGCCAAGGGCGACTTTGTGAATACGCTATTGCAGGTTGTGGCAATTGATAACATCGTGGCACTCCTCGCCTACAGCATCGCCATTTCGGTGGCTGTCACCGCAAGCTCAGGAGACACGATCAATGCGGGAGACATCATCGTTCCTCTTGTCACCAACATCGGTGTTTTGTTGCTTGGCGGCGTGTTTGGATTCTTTATGAAGCTGATGATGCCCCAAAAACGATCAACCGACAACCGTTTGATCATCTCGGTCTCCTTACTTTTTGCGTTCTGCGGTATTTGCGCGATGCTGAACATCTCTCCTCTTTTGGGATGCATGTCCATGGGAACGATCTACATCAATATTACGGATGATGACAAGCTGTTCAAACAGCTCAACTATTTCAGTCCGCCGGTCCTTCTTCTCTATTTCGTTCGTTCCAGTGTCAATTTCCGTTTGGATGCGCTCTTTTCCACCTCGGGAATTGGCGCAACGCCATTGATCGTAGTCGGACTGCTCTATTTTGCCGTTCGGATCGCAGGCAAATATGTCGGTGCTTTTCTTGGCGCACTCGTTGTTCGTAAGCCCCCAAAAACCCGAAATTATTTAGGTCTTGCTCTCATCCCCCAAGCCGGAGTTGCCATCGGTCTTGCGGCAATGGGCGCACGTACATTGGGCGGAGACATTGGAATGGCTTTGGAAACCATCATCTTGGCATCCAGTATTCTTTATGAATTGGTCGGTCCTGCTTGCGCCAAGCTTTCCCTCTATCTTTCCGGCTCCTATTCCGAAAAGCTTGAAGATTTGGTAGAGGTAGAAGAGACGCATGAATCCGGCGAACGGAAAACCGAAGTCGAGCTTTTGGTTGAACGAATCAAAAAGATTCAAGAACGCATCTCCCCCGTCGGTGCTTTGAACATGGAAAACGAAGAAGCGTTTACCGAAGCTGCCGAGGAGCAATATAAGCCTGTTCACCCCATTGATCGCCGATTCGGTCGGCGCAGATAAGGAGGAAGTTTATGAAAATCGATCCGATTGCCCAGTTGCTTGGTGTTTGGGCTACCGAACTCAATATTTACACCTTGATTTTGCGAATAGCTCTGGCTTTGATCCTTTCTGCGATCCTTGGCTGCGAGCGATCCAGCAAGCGTCATGCGGCAGGCTTGCGCACCTTTATGGTGGTAGCGCTTGCAACATGCATTGCCATGATCCTCGACATCTATCTGCTCAATGCCTTTTACGTTGTTTCTGCAGCGGCAATCGTGGGGCTTGCCATTATTACCGTCAACTCCATTCTTTACAGCTCGCGTAATCAGATCAAGGGACTAACCACCTCTGTAAGCCTTTGGGCATGTGGCATTATCGGCCTTTGCATCGGCGCAGGTCTTTATACGGTGACGCTGGTCTCCTTCTTTATGCTCCTCTGCTCCCTCTCCATCTTTCCGAAGTTCGAACGCTATCTCAAAGACCGTTCCAATCATTTTGAGGTACATCTGGAGCTGAAGAACATCGCTTATTTGCAGAACTTTGTTACCACGATCCGTGAGCTCGGCATGTGGATTGATGACATCGAATGCAATACCGCTTACCAAAATTCGGGGTTGAGTGTCTATTCGGTCGCTATTTCGATCAGCAGTAAGGAGCTAAAAAAATACAAGACACACAGCCAGATCATTGAAGCGCTTCGTTCCCTTGATTATATTTATCATATTGAAGAAATGCATTAACAAAAATGGTGCAGCCCCGATCGTTTGATCGAGGCTGCACTGCTTTTATCTCTTATACGCTTTTTTGTTCATGCTTTCCAACAACCACACGGATCACAAGAAGCGTTGCTACCGTCAGCAATATGCCGATCGGTAGGCAGATCCATGCGTTTTGAACGAATCCTGCGATGATATACATCACAAAAGAGATCGCTGCTACCGTAATTGCATACGGTATTTGTGTGGATACGTGATTGAGATGGTTGCACCCTGCTCCCGCAGAGGACATGATGGTCGTATCCGAAATGGGAGAGCAATGGTCGCCGCAAACAGCACCAGCCAGACACGCGGAAAGACCGATGATCATCAGAGGGCTACCCGAAGCGAACATTGCCTGAACGATCGGGATCAGGATACCAAACGTACCCCAAGAGGTTCCGGTTGCAAATGCCAGAACGCATGCGACCAAGAAAATGATGGCGGGCAGGAAGTTGTTCAAGCCTTCAGCCGCGCTGTACATCAGATCCGCAACAAAATATTTGGCGCCAAGCAAGGTCGTCATTTCCTTAAGAGCGGTAGCAAAGGTCAAAATGAGGATCGCAGGAACCATCGCGACAAATCCCGTGGGAATACAATCCATCATTTCTTTCATACGAATGGATCGACGGATCGCAAAGTAGATCATCGTAAAGATCAGCGCTACAAGTCCACCGATCGGAAGTCCGACGCTTGCATCGGTCTTACTGAACGCGGTAATAAAGTCAAGCTCCGGGAAGCCGCCAACGTAAACCAAAGCCAAAACTGAGGCAACGATCAGAACTGCAATGGGCAGGATCAAATCCAAAAGATGTCCTTTCGCAACGGATGCGCTATCCTCCGACTCCACGCGCTCACCTGTGGTAAAGAGATCTCCGTTGTGAATGGCGTTGAACTCGTGGGTTCTCATAGAACCGTAATCATATCCGAGAACAGTCAGTCCAATAATAAACACCAAGGTAAGCAAAGAGTAGAAATTAAACGGAATCGCTCCGATAAACAACGCAAGACCGTTCCCCCCCTCTGCATAATCATTGACAGCCGCAGCCCAACTGGAGATTGGCGCGATCATGCAAATCGGTGCTGCCGTGGCATCAATCAGATATGCCAGCTTCGCACGGGAGATCTTGTGCTTATCGGTGATGGGGCGCATGACGGATCCAACCGTGAGGCAGTTAAAATAGTCGTCGATAAAGATCAGGACACCAAGAGCAAACGTTGCAAGAATCGCACCGACACGGCTCTTGACGTGCTTTTG
The DNA here is from genome assembly GCA_045632805.1 of Eubacteriales bacterium. Lineage (GTDB taxonomy): Bacteria > Bacillota > Clostridia > Oscillospirales > CAG-272 > UMGS1865. The sequence continues at coordinate 26,647 of JAZQXI010000176.1, forward strand.
CGCCCATCTTCCGAATGCTGCCGAGCCTCCCGCGCGGTTGATCAGTGCGACCAAAATGCCAAGCTCAACCAAGAAAATAAAGATACCCGCACTTCCGGAAACAGCAGTGATCAAACCATCGCGAATCAATGAATCGATTGATGTCAAGGGATTGAAATTGCTATAAAGCAACGCACCGGTAAGAAGACCGACAAACAAAGAGCTGTATACTTCCTTGGTGATCAGTGCCAGTCCAATTGCAATCAACGGCGGCAAGAGCGCCCAAATGTTTCCTCGTACAGCGCCTTCCCCACCGCAGGTTGCACATTCAGCACCGTCAATCATCCCGTCGCTATGACAATCGGGGCAGTTGGTCGTTTGCAACGCACCTCCCGTCACGCCTACGACGATAAGAAGTGCGACGATAACGACAGCGGTACACAAGAGCAAAATTTTTTGTATTTTTGTCATGATTTTTCCTTTCCAATACATTCCTACGATAAAAAAAGCGCGGCATGGCGCCACGCAACAAAACAAGATCGATCTCGGATCGAAGTTTCATTGATAGCTCTCCACATGCGTGACAGTGAATACGGTATTTCCGCATTCCCCAGCCAAAACCGACGGAAAAATCAGCTTTGACTTCGGCAAGCTTTCCTTTTGTGCGTTCCCTTTTCCGGGATTCCCTCGCACGACTCATAAAGCCCGCGCCTCTATCCTTTGATAACGTATGAAATTGTATCCTATATAAGATGTATACAGTATATCATCCTTTTCGATTCTTGTCAATACTGATTCTTCATTTCCTTTAAATTTCTTCACGGCGGATTGACAAAAAGCGTTTTTTATGGTATGATAAAAAGGAACTTGGAGGTATTGTTATGGATCAAAAAAAGAACCGGGCTTCCTCTTGTGACGATTGCGTATTTTACGATTACGACGAGGATTGGGACACGTATACCTGTCAGATGAATTTGGACGAGGATGAAATGGTGCGTTTCCTGACACAAAAGCATCAATCCTGCCCCTATTATCGCTACTACGACGAGTATAAGAGCGTGCAAAAGCAAAACTAAAAGATTCGAACGGGCATCTTACCCGAACGGATCTTTTTGTATTATATGTTTCTCCAATTCTTTGGAGTAACCCCAGTGATCCGTTTGAACATCTTTGAAAAGTTGCAGATGTCCTCATATCCCGAAAGCTGTGCCGCCTCCGCAACCGATGCCCCTGCGGAAAGGCGTCGCTTCGCCTCCTCGATCCGCACGCGGATCAAATATTCTTGAATCGTCTCTCCCGTTTTTGTCTTGAAAAGACGTGATAGATAGCGTCGATCCAAATTCATTTTATCCGCGATCTCCTCCACACGAAGGGGCTGCATATAGAGCGTATCGATGTAGTTTTTGACACGTCTGACATAATGATTCTGCGGTTTTTGTACAGCAAAAAACTCTGTACACATTCCAAACAACAAGGCGGCAATTCGGTATTCCAACATACCGTCGTTCTCCGAAGCGGAGAGCATGTCCTCTGTCCAGTTTTTAGAGTAGGTTAAAACGGGCGGAAGCTGGGCAAAACGCGCACTCAACTCACCGTCAAATCCAACCCATTGATAATACCACGGATCACTCTCATCCGCCATATAGGTCGTAACCTCTTCCGGGCGAATGACAAACGCCTCTCCTGCGTGCACCGCATAACTTCTATTTTCGCGAATAAACGTTCCCTGTCCCTTTAGTACAAAGTGGATCAAGGTATAATTTCTGACCGCAGGGCCAAAACGATGTCCACTCGCACAGTACTCCTCTCCAACACTCAAGGGATTCAGATCCCGAAAATGTCGGTTGATCAGCACAACATCACGCATTTTATCCCCTCCCTGCTTGATTGGTTACATTATACCATATTTATGTCACCTAATGCAATAGATTTTTCAAAAAAGAATGATATAATATAAGTAATTCCCAAATGCATTTTGGGTAGACTTTTTCCAAAAGAAAGGATATTGGAGCTATGAAAGTTACATTTATGGGCGCAGGAAGCTCTGTTTTTTCAAAAAATGTTTTGGGTGACACCATGATGTGTGATTCTTTCCACGATATGGAAATCGCACTTTACGACATTGATAAAGACAGATTGGAAGAATCCTATCTGATGATCGATGCGATGAACAACACCATCAACGAGGGTCGCGCAAAAATTTACAAATATCTTGGCGTGGAGCAAAGAAAAGATGCGCTTCGCGGTGCGGACTTTGTGGTCAACGCGATTCAGGTCGGTCTTTATGACCCCTGCACCATCATTGACTTTGAAGTGCCGAAAAAATACGGTCTCCGTCAGACCATTGCGGACACCCTCGGTATCGGCGGCATCTTCCGCGCAATGCGTACCATCCACGTAATGAAGGACTTTGCAAAGGATATCGAAGAGGTCTGCCCCGATGCTTGGCTTCTCAACTACACCAACCCCATGGCAATGCTCGCAGGCTATATGCAACGCTACACGGGCGTCAAGACAGTTGGTCTTTGCCACAGCGTTCAGGTTTGCGCACGCGATCTGCTCAACGGTGTGGGTATGAGTGATAAGCTGGAAGGATGCCAGACCAAGATCGCGGGTATCAACCACATGGCTTGGCTCCTTGAGATCACCGATAAGGATGGCAATGACCTCTACCCCGAGATCCGTCGCCGCGCCAAGGAAAAGAACGCCAATGAAAAGCACAACGACATGGTGCGTTATGATTACATCGAAAAGTTTGGCTTCTACTGCACCGAAAGCAGCGAACACAATGCGGAATACAATCCCTTCTACATCAAACCGGGACGTGAAGATCTGATTGAAAAGTTCAACATCCCGCTGGACGAATATCCTCGCCGCTGTGTCAGACACATCGAGCAGTGGGCAAAAATGAAAGAAGAGATCATGAACGGCGGTAAGGTTCTGCATACACGTTCCCATGAATATGCTTCCCGCATCATGGAAGCGATCTGGACCAACACCCCCTACAAGATTGGCGGCAACGTGATCAACCACGGTTGCATCTCCAATCTTCCCGACCTTGCATGCGTCGAGGTTCCCTGTCTTGTTGATAACAACGGAATTACGCCGACTTACGTTGGCGACCTCCCCCTGCAGCTTGCGGCTATGAACTCCACCAACATCTATCCGCAGATGCTGACCATTGAGGCGGCACACACGGGTTCTCGTGAGACTCTGTACCAAGCGGCATTGATGGAGCCTCACACTGCGGCACAGCTCTCTACCGACGAGATCGTTGCTCTGTGTAATGATCTGATTGAGGCACACACCAACGCAGGATATCCGATCTTCTAAGGATACGAAAGACGGCACCAACCGAATC
>JAZQXI010000177.1:0-24860 GCA_045632805.1 Eubacteriales bacterium
GAGCAGAACGTTTCCGCCGTAGCCGGAGTTAACAGACCAAATGGTGTTATCTTCGGGGAAGTGGCAGATGTAGCGCTTCTCCTCGTCGCAGTCAGCAACTGCGTGCAGACCCTTGATGAACTCGGGGGAATCACCCAGAGCATCAATGACGTTCTTGCCAACGCGGGTCATGATGATCATGTTCAATACGACGTAGATCGAGTCGGTCAGCTCAATACCGATCTTTGCAAAGTCGGAGCCAACAACGCCCATAGAGTAGGGGATAACGTACATGGTCTTGCCGTTGTAGGAGTTCTTGTAGAGCTTGGAAAGCGTTGCATAGCACTCCTTGGGATCCATCCAGTTGTTGATGTTGCCCGCATCCTCTTTCTTGGAGGTGCAGATAAAGGTTCTGTTCTCAACACGCGCTACGTCGTTGATGGCGGTGCGGTGGAGATAGCAGTTGGGGTATACTTCGGGATTCAAGGGCTCCAGCTCGCCGGTCTTGCAAGCCTCGGCACGCAGAGCTTCGGTTTGCTCCTCGCTGCCGTCGATCCAGACGATCTCCTTGGGACCTACCATGTCAGCCATGGACTTGATCCAATCCAGAACATACTTGTTGTTGGTCATAGTTTTGCTCCTTTTATCATGAAATTTTATAAAACAATCCTTTGAGGGTGTCAAGCCACCTTGTCACCCAGTATATATTTTACACGTTTTTTTACCGCATTTCAAGAGACTTTCAAAAAGGTTACGAATTGTTCATAATTTTGATTTTTAAACGAGCCGTAAAAGCGAAAAAAACACCTTGACTGTCGGAAAAAGGTGTAGTATAATAGTAATATAATAAATGTAACCGATTTTTCAAAAAATGACGGGGGAATCATGCCAAGATTTTTTGTATCGAAGGAACAAATCACAGAAAATACCGTTACGATCACGGGGGACGACGCACATCACATTTCCCGTGCTCTGCGTATGGCGACGGGGGAGATGATTACCGTTTGTGATATGCAAGGAACCGATTATGAGTGTGAATTGACCGACTTTTTGCCCGATCGCGTTTTGGCGCGCGTGTTGCATGTCCAAGCGTGTCAAACCGAGCCGCCGTACCGTGCGCACGTCTATCAGGCGCTCCCAAAAGGAGACAAGCTGGACAGTGTGATCCAAAAGGCGGTGGAGTGCGGTGCGTATGCGCTTACTACTTTTGAGAGCGAGCGATGTGTGGTACGGCTTAAGGGGGAGAACGAAGGCAAAAAGGTCGAACGCCGTCAACGCATCGCTTTGGAAGCGGCAAAGCAGAGCGGGCGAGGAATCGTTCCCACTGTTTATCCAACGATGCCGTTTGCCGCCGCGCTTCGAGAAGCGGCACGCGCGGACCTTGCGCTCTTTTGCTATGAAGGCGATGGAACTGAACCGTTGCCGTTGGCGATTGAGCGTACAATAAAGGATCAAAAGTGGGAAGGTATCCCCACTGTGTCTGTCATGATCGGTAGCGAGGGCGGTTTTTCCCCCACCGAGGCAGAGGCGGCGCGCGCAGCAGGCATGATCCCCGTGGGACTTGGTAAGCGTATTTTGCGTACCGAAACGGCGTCGGGATTTGTTCTTTCCTGCTTGGTTTACGCGTTGGAGCTTGGGAAAGAGGCGTAAGAAACCTTACGGTATTGCCTTTTTGACGAAAAAAGCCCTAAAAAACGCCCCTTTTTTGACATGCCATGCACTTTGCATGAAAAAAAATCAAATTTTTATGAAAAATATTGAAAAACCTATTGAAAAATCACAAAAAATGGTGTAAAATATATTTAGTTTTCTACGAACCGTGTCCCAAAATTGATAGAGGAGAATGATTTTTTATGTCGAACAGATTATTTCAAGGTGTCATCCATCAGATGAAGGATGCGATCGATCGTGTCATCGGCGTTGTCGATGAAAACGGCGTGATTATCGCATGCTCGGAGCTGGTCAAGATCGGAGAGATCCGTCAGGGTGTACGCGACGAGCTGAATTATACCAATGATGTAATCACCAATAACGGTTATACCTACCGCCCCATGACCAACAGCCCCAAGACCGATTATATCGTGTTCATCGAGGGTGAGGACAAAATGGCGGAAAAGATGTCCAAATTTCTGGCGATTTCTCTTGGTAATATCAAAAACCTTTATGATGAGAAATACGACAAGGGCTCCTTTATCAAAAATATCATTCTGGACAACATTCTGCCCAGCGACATTTACATCAAGTCCAAGGAATTGCATTTCAACACCGAGGAGATGCGCATCGTCTTTTTGATCAAGTTCTTCGGAAAGACCGATATGCTGCCCTTCGAGATGCTTCAAAACATGTTCCCGGACAAGTCCAAGGATTACGTCATCAGTGTTGGCGAGCATGACATCGTGTTGGTGAAGGACGTCAAGCCCGGAACCGAATCCAAGGATATTGAAAAGATCGCAACCAACATCGCGGATACGCTTTCCGCAGAGTTTTATACCAAGGTTGCCATCGGTATCTCAACCGTGGTAGAGAATATCAAGGATCTGGCGCGTGCTTACAAGGAAGCACAGGTTGCTCTTGAGGTTGGCAAGGTGTTCGAAAACGAAAAGAACATCATCAGCTACGAAAACCTCGGCATCGGACGCTTGATCTATCAGCTTCCCACCACGCTGTGCGAGATGTTCTTGCAGGAGGTCTTTAAGAAGGGAAGCCTTGAGTCGCTTGACCGCGAGACCCTGCAAACCATTCAGTGCTTCTTCGAAAACAACCTCAACGTTTCCGAAACGTCGAGAAAGCTCTTCGTGCATCGTAATACGTTGGTCTACCGCTTGGAAAAGATCCGCAAGCTTACGGGACTTGATCTGCGCGAATTCGAGCATGCCATCACCTTCAAGGTGGCTTTGATGGTTAAGAAGTATCTGAGTTCTAAGCCCATTAAGTTCTGACATAAGTCTACTAACAGAAAGCGAAATGCGCAATGACGCATTTCGCTTCTGTACTGTTTTTTAAGGCACCGAATAACTTCATCGGAGTGTCCATAAAATAATGTAGTGATTTTTGTGAACCCGAAAGGAACTTTTATGGAGTCTAATCAAATCAATGATTTTCCGTGGAGCACGCCGCCCGAAAGCCATCCTCCGCAAAAAACGGAAAAAAGAGAAAAGAAATGCTCGATCGGCCTTCTGATCAGCTTGCTCCTCATCGCCATTGCCGTAACCGTGCTTCTGACTTACGCATGGACGGCTGCATATCATCGCAATGCGTACGTGCAAAAGATTCAAGAGCAGCAGGCAACGATCGAGGAATTGCAAAAGCTGTTGACCGATGGAGCAGGAACGGAATTTCAGAAGTTGGAATTCCTTTCCGCGCTGTTTGAATATTATTCCTATTATTCCGATTCCATCGATCAGGAAGCCGTCATCGAAGCTGTTTTGCGTGCGTATGCGGCAGCTACGGGAGATGATTATGCCGAGTATTATACCGAGGAAGAGTATGCCGCAATGCTGCAGGATAGCGCGGGAACTTCCGAGGGGATCGGCATCAGTGTCGTTCAAACCGAGCTTGAAGTGGAAGGATATCAATATCAGGTATTTCAAATCGTTGCCGTGTATCAAAATTCTCCTGCCGAAAGCGCAGGTGTGCAGGTGGGGGATTTTATTTGCGCGTTAAAGGTTGACGGTATTTATAAGAGCGTTGTCGAGCTTGGCGGATACACTGCGGCACTGACGCAGATGCGCGGTGAGAGTGGTACCGACATTGAGTTTAAGGTGTTCCGACGCACAGGCGATGCTTATGGACAAAAGGACTTTTCGGTTACGCGTGCAGCGTTTGTCAAGGAATCGGTCACGGGTGAGCTTGCCGAAAACGATCCCAAGGTCGGCATCGTTCGCATCACCGAATTTGATATGACCACGCCCACACAGTTCAAAAAGACCGTAAACGCACTCCTTGAAAAAGGAGCCGAGAAATTTGTGTTTGACGTCCGCAACAATCCGGGCGGAGATTTACAATCCATCAAGGCGGTTTTATCCTATTTGTTGGAAGAGGGCGATCTGATCCTTTCCGCCATTGATAACAAAGGAAACACCGTGCGCTCTTACCGCGCCGAGGTGCAAACGCTTTCCGGAGATTATGCATCCTGCAGCGTCAGTGCCGAGGAGCTGGGAATGTATCGGGATCTGGAAATGGTGGTGCTTTGTAATGAAAACACCGCTTCCGCCGCTGAGGTCTTTACGGCATCGTTGCGCGATCACAAAAACGTCCCCATCGTGGGAGTTACCACCTTTGGAAAGGGGATTATGCAGGGCTTTATCAGCCTTTCGATGCAAAGCTACGGGCTGTACGATGGTTGGATCAAGATGACCACCTACGCGTACGTCACCGAATGCGGTGAGCCTTATCACGATGTCGGAATTGCTCCCACAAAGAAGGTTGAGCTTTCCGATGAGGCAAAGTCCTACAGCGTGTATCTGATCCCGCAAGACAAAGACAATCAATTGCAGGAAGCAATTGCACAATTCCATTCATAAAATTATTTATTCACTATAAGGAGACATGATCATGGCAAAGGGAAAACAAATGCTTTATACCCAACAGGGTTATCAGGAGCTGGTAGATGAGCTCCATCGCCGCACACATGAGGAGAGAGAAAAGATCAAGAACGACATCGCGGTTGCGCGTTCCTTCGGTGACCTTTCCGAGAACTCCGAGTATGATGAGGCAAGAAACGACCAGGCAAAGAATGAGGCGCGTATCAAGGAGCTGGAGGAGCTGATCGAAAACGCGGTCATTCTCGATGAATCCAGCATTGACACCAGCGTCGTAAGCCTTGGCTCCGCTGTCAAGATCCTCAATGTGGATATGGGCGCGGAATTTACGTATGATTTGGTAGGCTCCAACGAGGCCAATCCCATGGAGGGCAAGATCTCGGATCAGTCTCCCATCGGCGCCGCATTGATCGGTAAGAAAGCCGGAGATACCGTTACCGTAACGGTTCCCAACGGTGAGGTCAATCTCAAGGTTCTTGAGGTTTCCAGAACACAGGCATAAAAACGGACAAAAAAGGGTGTCAGCAGAGTGCGGCACCCTTTTTCCGCAAAGGAGGAAGCATGGCACAGGAATATGAATCGCGAAAGGGCAAGGAAGCGGGCGGCGAGATCGTCGTTTCCAATCGCTTTGTCAAATGGTGGGATAACTTTTGGTATCATTATAAATGGACGGTCATTGCCGTGGCGTTTTTTGTGCTGGTGTTCGCCGTCTGTTTCGTGCAATGCTCACAGCGCACGCTGTCCGATACGTATGTCACCTTTTCGGGCGGATTTGTGTTGAGTGAGGAAGAAAATACCGCAGTTTCGCAGGTTTTGACAGGGCTTACCAAAACAGAAGAGGGAGATTCGAAAAGCGTTGGGATCCGTTCCTATGCGTTTTTCTCGGAGGAGGAGCTACGCACCCTTTATACCGATCCCGAAACGGGGAATTTTGACAACGCGGGTTTTAATCGCGCGAAGCAGGCAAACGCTGATCGTTTCAGCTCTTTGCAGGATTATATGATGACAGGGGAGTGTTCCATTTGGTTCCTCAGCCCCACGGTTTATGAGGAACTCAAAATGAAAGAGGATATCGGTGTTTCGCTGGAAACGACCTTTGGAAAGCGCCCTGACAGTGCCTACGACGACTATGCGGTGCGTTTGGGGGATACCGAGTTGTATCGCTACTACGAAGCCCTGCAGGTGCTTCCGGAGGATACGCTCGTGGTGCTTAGTGCAAGCTTTGTGTTCGGTGCATCCTCGGATGAAGGACAATACGCGCATGTCAAAGACCTGTATCGTGCGATCGTTACATTCACAGCGCCAAACTGATGGAGTAAAACTTATGAGCAAATTTCAAAAATTCAAGAAGCCGCTTATCATCACAGCCATTGTCCTTGGCGCGTTGGTGCTTGGAGCGGTGATCGTCGGCATTCTGAACGCCACGGTCGCAGGTGGCTCGTGGAGCTTTGGATGGAGTGACTACCGCTATGACGAGAGCGGATACGAGATTGGAAGCGGAACGGTAGAGGCGCCTGAGGTGACCTCGATCGACGTGGATTGGATCGACGGAAGCGTGCAGGTCGTTCTGTGCGACGATATGTATCTGTCGCTCACTGAGACTTCCAAACAAGCGTTAACCAATGACAGTCTTCTGCGTTGGTGCGTCAGTGAGGACGGGAAGGCTTTAACAGTCAAATATCGCAAATCTTCGTGGTTTTTCGGAAGCTCGGAAAACAAGAATAAAAATCTGATTTTGCGTGTTCCTCGCCGCTTGATGAAGTCTTTGGAGTCACTGACGGTCAATGCGGTGTCTGCAAATGTTACGGTAACCGATGTCGAAGTAAAGCAGATGAACCTTAAGAGCTTGTCGGGAGAGATTGCCGTGACTTGTAAGGTATCGCCAAATAAACTGAACGTGGAGGCAACGAGTGGGAACGTCAAGCTGGTTCTTCCGCGCGACACGGGATTTTTGTTAGAACACGTCACCGATACGGGCAAGATCATTCTGGATTTTCAACACACGAAAGAGAACGGACGCTACGTATACCGTGTTCCGAACGCTTCGGATGCTGATATCAAGGTAAAAGCTGCAAAAGGTGATGTAACAGTCACTTATGAAAACTGAATCAAAACATAAAACCGCGCCCCCGCAACGATTTTCGTTGCGGGGGCGTTGTTTCTTTTAGAGATTGTCTACAAACGAGCAGATATTGTAAAGCACACGCTGAGGATCTCTCCACCAATCCATGCTCCAAATACGCTTGATCGTCCATCCGCGCGATTCCAGATACTTCTGGCGGTGATAGTCGCGCTCACGGGCAGAGGCTGCAACGCTGTAGAGCTTTCCGTCGCACTCAATACCAAGCACATATTTGCCGTTTTTGCGAACCGCAATGTCAATGCGGTAACCACCGATACCGACCTGCGTATCGATCTCGTAACCCTTTTCACGAAGGGAGTCCGCAACCTTTTGCGCGAATTCGGTTTCCAGAGGAGCCGCCACAATGCCATAGGTCTCACCAAAGGAGCGCAGAATGATCTCCGCTTCTTCTTTGTTGCCGTTGCTGATCGCAAACGCGTACTCCAGATAACGCTTCAAAATTCTGGGACCGTCGTTCTTGGCATCATCCAGCATCAGTTCCGCAGGACGGAAAGAGGTCACAATGTGGATCTTCTTCTTGGCGCGGCTGATTGCGACGTTGAGTCGGTTTTCGCCGCCCTTTTGGTTGAGCCAACCAAAGTTGTGCATGAGTCGTCCGCTTGCGTTCTTCGCGTATCCGATAGAGAAGACGATCACATCACGCTCATCTCCCTGTACGCTTTCAATGTTCTTGACAAAGAGACCGGTGTCCTCGCCGTTGTCCTTGCGTGCCATTTCGGCGCGGATCGCGGTTGCAAAGGCGGGATCCTTGACCGATTCCTCATCGATCACGTCATAGATCATATCACGCTGGGATGCGTTGAATGCAATGATACCGATCGTCTCATTCTCTTTGCGCGTTTCAAAGAACTCCTTGAGAAGGGCAACGACCTTTTCGGCTTCCTTACGGTTGGAGCGTCCCTGCCATACCGCGTCTCCCACTTGATGTACCTCGATCGGAGGCTTTTCGGGCGTGTCGGTGTTGGGGGCGACGAACAAACGTCCCTTGTAGAACGCGTAGTTGGAGAAGTCGATCAGTTCCTCGTACTTGGAACGGTAGTGCGTGTTGAGAAGCACGTCGGGATAGCGGAAGCGCGCGAGGTCCAGAAGGCTTTCTTCCTCAAGGGCTGCCGAGATCTCCGCATCCTCGTCGAGCAGGTCTTCCATCTCAAAACGACCTTCACCAAGGCTGGAGGGGCGAAGCTGCTTGTGGTCGCCCGCGATGACAACCTTCTTGGCACGAATGAGGGAGGGGATACTCTTTTCGACGTAAAGCTGGGATGCTTCGTCAAAGATCAAGAGGTCAAACAAATCGTTCTGTTGGGGAAGGATCTCGGATACCGCGTCGGGAGTCATCAGCCAAACCTTGAGCGCCTTGAACAGTTCAAAGTCGAACTTTTGAATGAACTTGCCAACACTGCTGCGGCGACGGCTCTCGATCGCGCGGCTGATTTCGCCCTTGCGCTTGGAGGTGGTGATATATTTGATATCGTCTGCCAAGAGCTTGGTGATGCGTTGGCGAGAAAGATCCTTCTTGATCTGAATATTGCTCTCGATGGTGGAGATGATCTTTTCGAAGGAATCCACCTTGGGGATCAGCGTGCGGTTTTCACTTTCGAACTTCTGAATATACTCAAAGAGAATGGTGTTGTATAGCTCGTCGTTCCATTCGGTCACAGTGCCGCCGCAGATTTTGTGAATCTTACGAAGCGCCGCGAGATAGATGTTTTCGTGGGCGGTAAGGCTCATAACGATGGGCTTGAGGTTAGCGTATCCTGCGGTAAACTCCTTCAAGCTTTGCTTGACCGCCTCGGGCTGTTCCATCATCAAACGAACCGCATAGGAAGCGTTGATTTTTTGGAAATAATCCTTGGTAAGGTTCTGGATATCCTTGGTGAGCTTACCCTTGGAGGTCTGACGCTTGAGGAAGGATTGGTTTCTCCATTCGTCGATCTTAAGGATCATCTCATCGATCGCATCTGAGAAGAGGATGAGATCATAGCTGGAGAGATCGTCCTTCATCTTTAGGAACCAGGGGTAACGCTCGATGGTGAGCTGATAGTGGTCGAGGCTGTTGGTGAGCTGACCGTTGGCAAAACGCTTGTGGATCGCGTTGATCTCGTCGTATTTCAGGTTAAGAAGCTCGTCCGTGATCACTGTGCGGATGGTCTTGTAGGTCTTGATCTGCTCGTGATTCTGCAGATTGATACGACGGTTCTCCATGTAGAGCTTGTAAGGAGCAACGCCAAACTCGCCGGGCTGGAAGAGCTTTTCCGCAATGACCTCAAGGGTTGCCACGTCCGCATCGATCTCGGCGGAGATGGGGGAGAGGTCAGGCGCTTCCAGAGGTACGTTGGAATCCGTGCTGAGCAGCAGGCGCTCCAACTGACTGTAGAACAGATTCTTGTTGTTGGGGTCATCCATCATCACCGCATAACGCGAGAGATTGCCGAGACGCGAATAAACGACGTCAAGCGCGGTCTTTTTTTCGGAGACCATCAAAACTGTTTTGCCTTGGTTGACAAACTGCGTGATCAAGCTTGTAATGGTCTGGGATTTACCCGTGCCGGGAGGGCCCTCTACCACGACCTCATCTTTTTCGGTCAAGGCATGCAGAACCGCCTCCTGTGCCGAGTTGAGGGCGTTGATATAGACCAAAGAACTCTCGCTGATATCCAGCTTCTTTCCGGGACTGTTGATCTCAAGATTTTCACCGGAATGCTCGGAGTAAAAGTCGATCGAGCCGTAGTCCGAAACCAAGTCCGAAACCAGACGGTTGACCAGTCCCTTGTCAAGGATTTCGTCAAAGTCGCGCTGGATGGAGTTGGAATAAGCGGGGAATTTACCGATGACGATATTATGCACCAGCTTCAAGGTCCCGCGCGTGTAATGCGGGAAGGATTCGCCGGGGTATTCGGTGAACTTTTTCAGCTCGTCGCTGTTGTATTCAATGCGAATATCGTTCTTTTCATAGAAATCAAGCAGATTTTGAAGGAAGGTATCGGGATCAACCTCGTCCAACGCACAGTCAGGCAGGGGCGTGGTGATGCTGTTGAACTTATCGTGCGCCAAAATCAGCGTGCCGTTGTAGATGATGTCACGCGTGGGATCGGGCTGCACCGTGATGTTCGAGGTGGAACGGTCAAGCGTGACAGGGAAGAGACAGAGAGGTGCGCGGATACCAAACTCACCGTTGACAAGACAGCCTTGCACAAAGGGATAGCCGATATACAGATCGTTTTGACCCTTGTCGCGCAGATCGCGTACTGCTTCACGAATCAAGTTGATCAGATTTTTGTATCTCTCGCGAGCGGGGTCGGTTCTGGGAAGATCCTGATCTGCCGCCTCGGAAATCGTCATGGGCCCGGTTGCCTTAAAGAGAATGTCAAGCGGATTGAGGCGTCCGGATGCGTCATAAAGATCGACTGCATATTTGGGCGAGAGCTTGGGAAGGAAGAGCATGCGGTTGCTCTTGTTGAGGTTGATAAGCTTTTTGGAAAGCTCACGCAACGTTGCTTCCACGTCGGACTGCGTACCGCCCGCGGTGGGAGCGCCGGTGTTCAAGAGGAGCACAAACTCCTCGGCATAGTGCTCCACAAAAGCGGGACCGATGCCGGCGATGCTGTAAAAATCCGATGCCTTGCGCGGCATCAGGCGCACCATTTCGCGAAGCGCGTCGTCGGGGCACACTACGGGCGTGCGACCGCCTTTTTTCTTTTCGCGTTCTCGAATGGTCTGGCGCAATTCGAAAAGGGCTTCCAAAAGTCCGTTTTGAGTTTGTTCCATGTGCACTGTCCTTCTTTCTGCAATACTAAACTAAAAAAATATCTATCAATTAAGTATATCATATTTTCACAAAATCGTCAAGTTATTTTTGAAACTTCTTCGATAGAAAGTTATGAGTGCTTGGGGGATGTTTTTTGTCGCATTTTCCAAAACGTCGAAAAAATGAAGCGCCGATCCGATCGATGGAAAGAAGACCTCCGAAAACGAAAAAAAGTTGAAAAAAATTGAAAAAATTTTCAAAAACCCCTTGCGTATTTTTGAAAAATAGTATATAATATACTTACAAGTGGTGCAAAGTGGAGAAAAATGTTTCAAAGTGGAGCAAAATACCACGCGAAAACCACAAGAATGCAGGAAAGGGGGAGAGCGAATGCTTGCCGGTGAATATCGTCACGGTCTGGATGCCAAAAATCGAATCTTCATTCCCGCCAAGCTTCGTGAGGAGCTGGGGCAGACGATCCTTGTCGCCAAAAACATCCGCGAGAAATGTCTCAAGGTCTATTCGCTCGCCGAATGGGAAAAATACATCGGTCCCCTGCAGGAGCAAAACCGCAAGCTTTCCGAAAAGCTGATGCGTTTCATTTATCCCACCCTGCTTCAGGCAACGCCCGACTCCCAAGGACGAATCGTTCTCACGGGTGAATTGATCGGGCATGCCGAGATCGACCGCAACGTGGTTATTGTCGGTTGCGGCAAATACGCCGAAATCTGGTCAGAGGAGCTTTATGACGCCACTGTCAACGAGATCGACGTGGATGAGCTGGTTGCCGAGCTGGAAAGTCTCGGATATTAAAAAAGACAGTAAAGGAGCGCCACATGGAGGAGCAGATCAATTTTTCGCACCGATCGGTGCTCTTGGATGAATGTATCGAGGCGCTTTCCATCCGCCCAAGCGGAATTTATGTGGACGGAACGGCAGGAGGCGCGGGACATAGCTTTGTCATCGCGTCGCATCTTGGAGAGGACGGCAAGCTGCTGGCTCTCGACCAAGATGAAACAGCGGTTCAGGTTGCTACCGAGCGGTTGTCCGTCTATGGGGATCGCGCCGAGGTGGTGCACACCAACTTCCGCAATCTTGCAAACGTCTGTGAGGAGCGGGGAATCGCACACATCGATGGACTTCTTCTTGATCTTGGGGTTTCTTCCTATCAATTAGATACTGCCGAGCGCGGCTTTTCATACCGTGCCGACGCGCCCTTGGATATGAGAATGGACGTCAACAATCCGCTCAATGCAAAAATCATTGTCAATGAATACAGCGAGGACGCCCTGCGGCGTATCCTCTACGAATATGGGGAAGAGCGTTTTTCTTCCCGCATCGCATCAAACATTATCCGCGCAAGAGAATCGAAGACGATCGAGACCACCGGGGAACTGGTCGAGATTGTCAAGCGTTCGGTTCCCGCGCCTTCGGGAAAAGGCGGACACCATCCGGCAATGCGGACGTTTCAAGCATTACGGATTGAGGTCAACGCAGAGCTGGATGTGATCGCACCTGCGATCAAGTCCGCCGTATCCCTCTTGAATCCGGGCGGCAGAATTGCCATCATCACCTTCCATTCCTTGGAGGATCGAATTGTCAAGCAGACCTTTGCGTCCTTGACGGGCGGATGCACCTGCCCCAAGAGCTTTCCTGTCTGCGTTTGCGGTAATCGTCCGCAAATCGCTCTGGTCAATCGAAAGCCCATTCTTCCAAGTGAGGAAGAGCTGGAACAAAACCCGCGTTCTCACAGCGCAAAGCTGCGAGTGGCGGAAAAGCTGTAAAAATAACGGGTTACACTGTGGAAAGGAGTCGGCAGCATGGACACCGCAAGCAACTGCATGGAATCGAATATGGATCAATATGCGTTGAGTGTCAGCGCTTGCGAGCAGATTCGCGCCATTGAGATGCGTTATGCATCTCGCGGAGTGGTCAAGGCGGTGCAAAATGATGCCGATGCGCAACAAAAAAAGGAAGAGGAAACACGCGAACTGGAGCCGCTTTCTTACCGTCTCTCCGCGCTTTCCGATCGCGGTCTTGACAGTCGCTACCGCGGCGAGGACGGAAGCATGCGAACCGTCGAGCTTCTTACCTATATTAAAGATACGCGCGCGTTGCGCACGCGTGGCGCGGATTTTTCCGCTGTGACAGCAACCGATGAAGCGATTCATGCCAACGAGGCGGAAAAGCCCTGTATGGCAGTGGTCAGAGGTGATGGGGAAGCGAGCGTTCGCGAACGCTTGGCAACGCTCCCGTCGCGTGTCATGTCCCTGCCCGCAAGAGCGGTAGAGGCGGTTCGTACTTCGCATGCCGATTGGTTTGACTCCAAACGCGCGGACACGAGCCGGAATACGCATCGTTTTCCGCTTTCCGCGTTTGCCGCGATCATAGCCGTTGCCATGTCTTTGATGCTCATCGTGGCAAGCTCGGTGCTGATCAATCAAGGCGAAAGCCGTGTCAATACCTTAAAAATGGAGCTTTCCGAGATGGGAGGCGAGGTTTCGGAATTGAGATCCGATTTGGAGGTCAAAAACGATCTGCTCAAGATCCGTGAAGTTGCCATCAATGAGTATGGCATGGTGGGTGAGGAGTTTGTTCGTATGGATTATCTTTCGGTCGGCGAGGAAGATTCGATCGAGGTATTTGAAGAAGAACCTGAACAAAATGTAGGACTGGGCGCGCTTTTGAGTGCGATCGGACTTCAATAAGTGGATTTCGGTCATAAGTTTGACGGAAGCATCATACAATAAATAGGACAAGAGGGCAGGCGAGCATTCCTTCGCCCTTTCTGAAAAACGTCGGAAAGGAGCTGACAAATGGAAGAAAAAGACCCGCAAAACACACAAAAGAGCAATGGCAATCTTCATCCCAAGCTCATCAGCCGATCGGCTGTGTTGCTGGGATTTGCTGTCTTGCTCTTTTCCGCTCTTTTAATCCGTATTTTGCTTTTGCAAACAGTGGATTATTCGCACTATCAACAAAAGGTGCTGGAGCAAATGACCACGGAATCGCGTGTCAATGCCTCTCGCGGAAACATCTACGATGCCAACGGGGCAATTCTTGCGAAAAACGTTTCAACCTACCGTGTATTCATTTCTCCTTCTACCATCGCGCACGCGCAAAGTGAGCATGATCAAAATGGCAGTAACATCCAATTGGACACTTTGATTTCCGAGCATCTTGCTGCGATCCTCGATGTCAGCTACGAGTTTGTGATGAAGCAAATGAGCTACACCAATGTTCTCGACCGTACGATCGAGCGACAGGTGGATAAGGATCGCGCCGAGGACGTGCGTGCGTTTATTGCGGAATACGGCTTGGAGCAGATGATCTATTTAGAAAGCACGCACACGCGCTATTATCCCTATTCCGATCTGGCATCCCACACCTTAGGGTTTACGGGAAGCGACGGAACAGGACTTTACGGTTTGGAATATTACTACGACAAAATGCTGGCAGGCACCGACGGTCGCTACGTAACCGCACGCGATGCACAAGGGCGAGAGATGCCCTACAGCTATAAGGAATACATCGCGGCACAAAACGGCTACAACGTTCATACTACACTTGATGTATACGTGCAGTCGGTGCTGGAGGAACAGCTTTCCACGGCTTATATCGAGTCGGGAGGCGACAACCGTGCCGCGGGTATCGTGATGAACGTCCATACGGGCGAGGTGCTTGGCATGGCGGTTTATCCCGATTTTGACCTCAACGATCCGCGCACGCTGGATGCGCAGTCGCAAACCATCCTTGATACAAGCGGATTTGCGGCGGGGAGCGATGAATACAGCACGCTCAAGCAGGAATTACAGCAAACCATGTGGGGAAACAAGGCGATCACCGAATCCTATATCCCCGGCTCGACCTTTAAGGTCATTACCGCCGCGATGTCGGTGGAAGAGGATGTCAAGGAGCTTGACGAGACGCATACCTGCACGGGGGCTTACAAAGTCAGCGGCAGAACCATCCGTTGTCACAAGGCGGGCGGTCACGGTACACTGACCTTCGCCGAGGGCATTCAGCAATCCTGCAATCCGTGGCTGATGCGCTTGGGACTTAGTCTTGGCAAGACCACCTTTTACGAATATCTCAAGGCGTTCGGCTATCTTGAAAAAACGGGAATCGACCTGCCGGGCGAGGGAGGCAGCCTGTTTCAATCCGAGGAGAAGTTCAGCGAGCTCGACCTTGCCATCTACGCCTTTGGACAGAACTTTAACATCACGCTGATCCAGCAGATTACTGCGATCTCTGCGGTTGCAAACGGGGGATACCTTGTCAAACCGCATCTGGTTTCTTCGGTGACGGATGAAAACGGCAATCTCATCTTTTCCTTTGATGATAGCTCTCGCAGACAAGTGGTGAGCGAGGAGACCTGCAAGAAAGTATCCGAAATTCTTGAGGAAGGTGTATCCGGTAACGGAGGCGCGAAAAATGCATACGTTGCAGGCTACCGCATCGCGGCAAAAACGGGTACGTCCGAGAAAAAGGACGCAGGAAACCTTGGGCAATACGTTTGCTCCACCGTTGCATATGCCCCCGCCGATAACCCGCAATACGCTGTGATCATCATCGTTGACGAACCCACCAAGGGCGTGCTTTACGGAAGCACCGTAGCGGCGCCCTACGTCGGAAACGTCATGGAGGGGATTCTCCCGTATCTTGGCGTTGAGGCGATCTACAGCGAAAAAGAGCTTGAAAAAATGACCGTTACCGTTCCGGATGTAACAACATGGAGCGTTTCCGCGGCATCCAAGCTTTGCAAAGAAAAAGGGATCACGCTGGAGGTTATCGGAGACCCCAAGGGCGTCATCAAGCGTCAATACCCGGAGGCGGATACCGTGGTGGAGAAGAGTGCCGCGCGGATGATCGTTTACACGGAAAACGAGAGCGAAGAGCCAATGGTCAAGGTGCCGGATCTGATCGGCAGCGGAACGACGGCTCTTGCGGCAAATAAAATTCTGACAGATGCGGGGCTCAATATCCGCATTGTCGGTACAAAGAACTATATGAGCGGAACCGGTCCCAAGGTTATCAAGCAGTCGATCGCCCCCGGAACGATGGTACCGCGCGGGACTGTCGTGGAGGTCACCTTCCGATATGAGGAGGATGACGACTATGACGAGAGCTGGTCACCCACCTTACCCGAGGATCTGGGGACGTAACAGATCACAAAGTAATATCAGACAGAGCCTTCTGTCGGGAAGTTGAAACAAATTTTCTGATCGGAGGCGAGGGTTTTGAAGCTGAAAGAACTTTGTCGAGGAGCGGGACTTATATGTCCTGAAGCGGCGGAAGAATGTGAGATCACGGGAATTTCCACCTCATCCGAGCGCGTGCGCGCAGGGGAGATGTTCGTTTGTATTCGCGGCTTGCGCTATGACGGTCACGATTATATTGATCAAGCCATCAAGCATGGTGCCGCATGCATTCTGACCGATCGCTACGCCAATGTTTCTGCACAGGGCAGTACTGTTTTTCTGCAATGCTCCGACAGCCGCGAGGCGGTTGCAAGGCTCTATCATGCGTGGTACGGCTCTCCCGGTGAACATATCAAGCTCATCGGTGTTACGGGAACGAACGGAAAAACCAGTGTCACACATATGATTCGTGCGATCCTTGAGGCATCCATGTACCGCACGGGATTGATCGGTACTGTCGGGTGCTTTTCGGCAGGAGGCGTGCGCATGCAAACAGCGGCAGCCGATGCGTTGGCAAACATGACCACGCCGGATCCCGAGATTTTGTACAGAGTTCTTGCCGAGATGCGAGCGGATGGAGTGGAATACGTGGTCATGGAGGTTTCCTCTCATGCTTTAGAGCTTAAAAAGCTGGCACCGCTTCGCTTTGAAGCGGCGGTGTTTACCAATTTGACCCCCGAGCATTTGGATTTTCACAAGACCATGGATGCCTACGCCGCCGCAAAAGCCAAGCTGATGTCTTGCTCCAAGCTGGCGGTATGCAATGCCGATTCGCCTTACGCGCCTTTTATGGAACGGCATGCAACGGGTAGAGTTATGACCTGTACCGCGGGCGAAAACGAAGCGGATTTTTGTGCCGAGGAGATCGCGGTCGGGGAGAGCGGTGTCAGCTACCGCTTGCGTTCCTTGAGAACGCGGTTGCAGCTTTCCTGTCCCGTGGCGGGAAGCTTTACTGTCATGAATTCCATGCAGGCAGCAATCTGTGCTTTGGAGCTTGGATGCTCACCTGCCGTGATCAAAACGGCGCTTGCGGCACTTCCGCCCATCACAGGGCGCATGGAGCGCGTACGCCTGGGATTCGGTGCCGATTTTACAGTTTTAATTGATTATGCGCATACGCCCGATGCCTTGGAAAAGCTTTTGCGGACCGCGAGGGGCTTATGCAGACGAGGCGGACGTCTTACCCTGTTGTTTGGGTGTGGCGGTGACCGTGACAGAGCCAAGCGCCCCGTGATGGGCGAAATCGCTTCACGGCTTGCCGATGAGGTGATCGTAACGTCGGATAACTCGCGAAGCGAGGATCCAATGCAAATTATTCGCGAGATCGTTGCGGGAATGTCTCACAAAATGCCCGCGTGTATTATTCCCGAGCGTGAAAAAGCCATAACATATGCCGTTCACCATGCCCGTGCGGGAGATATCCTGCTTTTGGCGGGCAAGGGGCATGAAGAATATGAGATCACGCGGGAAGGAAAACGCGCTTTCTCTGAAAAAGAGATCGTAAAACGCGCGTATGCCGCCCGCATGGAACATCAAAAGCCCGCCGATGGGTGGGAAGGGAGAAGAGAAGACTTATGAAGATCGCTTTTTCCGATCAAAACGGAATTTCTGCCGACCGTCTTGCAGCACTCTGTGGCGGTAGGCTGCAAAATCATAACAATACCGATATTCCCGTGTACGGCTTGTGTACCGATTCACGGGAAGCAGATGCGGACACTGCTTTTGTCGCTATGCGTGGGGAACGTGTCGATGGGCATGATTATATTGCTGCTGCGTTGCAAAACGGTTGCCGATGCGTCATTTGTGAGCATAGCAACGAAGCCATCGAGGCAACGGGGGCATGTGCCGTAGTCGTCGGAGACAGTGAGCTGTCACTTTCACGCATGGCGGAAAACCACCGAAAGACATTATCGCTCCAAACCGTTGCCGTAACGGGAAGCGTGGGAAAGACCACGACCAAGGATATGATTGCCGAGGTGCTTGCCACGTCCAAGCGTGTTTACCGTGCCAAAGGAAACTACAACAGTGTCATTGGAATGCCGCTGTCGGTCATGGAGATTGGAAAGGATACAGAGGTCGCGGTTTTGGAGCTTGGTATGAGCGGATGGGGGGAGATCGAACGGATGTCGATCGCCGCTGCACCGCAGATCGCGATCATTACCAATATCGGAAGCTCGCATATGGAAATGCTCGGAAGTCGCGCCAATATTTGTCGCGCCAAGCTTGAAGTCCTTTCAGGGCTTCGTGAGGGCGGATATTTGATTCTCAACGGTGACGAGCCGTTGCTTGCAGGCATCGGCGGAAAAAGTTACCGCACGCTTTATGTGTCTTTGGAGCGTCGGGATGCCGACTTTTTTGCACAGAATATTCGTGTGGAAGCGGACTCCACGTACTTTGATGTGATTCACCGAGGAAATCTTTATCCGGATGTCAAGCTAAACGTCGCGGGACGCCATAACGTATATGCAGCTTTGTATGCATTTGCGGTCGGAACGGTGATGAATCTTTCCACGGATGCGATCCGCGAGGGGCTTTTGCGCTTTTCTGCGATGGGAATGCGTCAAAACCGATATGCGCTTGGTGAGATCATTGTCATTGAAGATTGCTATAACGCCTCTCCCGAATCGATGATCGCAGCTTTGGACGTTCTTGATGCGTGTGTTCATACGTGCGGCGGTCGAGGGATCGCTGTGCTTGGAGACATGCTGGAGCTTGGAAATGAAAGTCATGACCTTCACCGTAAGGTAGGGGAATATGTGGCGAACAAACAGATTGCGGAGCTGATCACGGTTGGGATGAACGGATTGAGCATTGCAGACGGTGCAATGCGTGCGGGAATGCCGCAAAAACAGATTGATAGCGTGCTTGATAGAGATGATATCGAAACGATCGGTCAGAGGCTCATCCGCCGATTGAAAAAAGGAGACACGGTGCTTTTCAAGGCGAGCCGATCGGTGCGCTTGGAGCGTGTGATCGCTTATTTGAAGGAGCATCTTTCGGACGAAAGACAGTGAATATGACAGAAAAGAGGAATGAACATGAATGAGCTTGCCATTACCTATGCCGTCATGGCGGTCGCGGTGTTTTTACTGACCGTTTTGGCGGAGCATATCATGATCCCGATTTTAAAATCGCACAAATTGGGACAGAGAATCCTTGACATTGGCCCTCGCTGGCACAAGTCCAAGGAGGGAACGCCCATCATGGGAGGGATCGGTTTCATTTTGGCAACCATGATCGGCATGGCAATCTTTTTCATCCTCGCGGCAGTAAACGGAAATGCCGAAGCATATATTCCCCTGGCGCTCACGCTTGCTTTTGCGGTCGCAAACGGGGCTATCGGCTTTGTTGATGACTATTGTAAACTGGTCAAAAAGCAAAACGAGGGCTTGACGCGTTTGCAAAAGCTGATTTTGCAAATTGTGATCGCCGCAGGCTACGTTGCCGTAATGGCAAATATGAAGTACCTTTCTACCGTTGTTACGATTCCTTTTACCGATTTTTCTTTTGATCTCGGTTTTGCGTTTTATCCCATAGCGGTCATCGCACTCATCGGTGTGATCAACGGTGCGAATTTTACCGACGGTATCGACGGCTTGGCATCCTCGGTTTCCTGCGTGATCGGTGTTTTTTATTCGGTCTTGGCACTTTGGGTCAGCCACACGGGTCTCTCTCTCATCGGCGCGGCACTCGTGGGAGCGACACTTGGATTTTTGATCTATAATTTTCATCCCGCGCGTGTGTTTATGGGGGATACGGGCTCTCTTTTCTTGGGGGCACTCATTATTGGCGCCGCCTTTATGGTCGGTGAGGGCGTCGTTGGACTTTTGGTTTGCACGGTCTTTATTCTGGAGCTTCTCTCCAGCGCGTTACAGATCGTTTATTACAAGCTGACTCACGGGAAACGCCTTTTTAAAATGGCACCCATCCACCATCATTTCGAGAAATGCGGATGGAGCGAAAACCGTATCGTATTGGTGTTTTCAATCGCAGAATTTTTGATTTGCATATTGGCGTGGTTCGCGCTTTAAGACAAAAACGGTAAAGAGGGGAGGAATGTCGCATGAACCAAGAGCTTGAACGGGCGCATTCCGTACCCACATCAAGCAGAGCATCGGAGGAAGGCGAAAGTCCGATTCTTTCCAAGGGAAGTGTCGATCTTCCCATGCTGCTCATTACGGCGGCGCTGGTACTGTTCGGATGCGTGATGATCTACAGCGCGTCCTACGTATTTGCCGAGCAGCATCACGATGACTCCACTTACTTTATTGCTCGCCATCTTGTCTTTCTGTTGCTTTCCGTGGCGTTCACCTTTGTAATCGTCAAATTCTGCACACCGCGCTTTTGGCGGGATTTCAGTTACGTTTTCTACGGCATTGCCATCGTATTGCTCCTTTTGGTCATGACGCCTCTTGGCTCCGACCTTGGAAGCGGTGCGCGGCGATGGATCGATCTGAAGATCTTTACGCTTCAGCCGTCGGAGTTGGCAAAGCTCGCGTTGGTTTTGTCCTTGGCACGCTTTATGGCAGACCATCAAAAGCAGGTCATGTCCACACACCGATTTGGCGGAGACTTCAAATACGGTGTCCTATATCCGGGCATGATGATTGCCGCCGTTGGCGGATTGGTCGCGCTGGAGCATCACGTTTCGGGACTGCTCATCATCGGCATGCTCGGTGTTTCGGTCATGTTTTTAGGGGGCACACGAATGCGATGGCTGTTTGGAATCGGCGGGATCTTGGTGCTTGCAGCGTGTGTGTTGATTTTACTGTTCCCATATGCCTTTGCGCGTGTGGATACGTGGCTCAACATTGAGGACGCCGACCCGCTTGGCTCTGCGTGGCAGACCCTGCAGGGTATGATGGCGATCGGTTCGGGCGGACTTTTCGGAACGGGGCTTGGAAACAGCCGACAGAAATACGGATACGTTTCCCAGCCGCAAAACGATTTCATTTTTACCATTGTATGTGAGGAATTCGGCTTTATCGGAGCGCTCCTTGTGATCGGACTGTTTGCGGCGTTTATCTGGAGAGGTTTTTACATCGCGCGTCACGCGCCCGATAAATGCTCGGCGCTCATGGTATACGGTCTTACGTTTAAGGTGGCTTTACAGGTCATTTTGAACATCGCCGTGGTCACAAACTCCATGCCCAACACGGGTATTTCGTTGCCGTTTTTCAGCTATGGCGGCACTTCATTGATGTTGCAGATCTTCGAGGTGGGAATCGTACTTTCCATCTCCCGATACGCGACACACAAAAAAATCTGACGAAGAAAGGAATCATCCATGAAAAAAATCAAGACCCGACAGTTTTTAAAAGCTTTCTATACATCACTTGGAATTTCCGCCGTGTTTCTTTTGTGGATGGCGGCGTTCGGATGTCGTTTGGCAATGGATCATTTTGATGGCGTAACGGTTGGCGTGTTTGCTTTTCTCGCTTTGGCGGCAATCAGCTTTTTGGCGTTTTCCTTTGTGCCGTATTTTCACGGTGACAAGCGTTGGTTTGCCATCCCGTCGCTTTTGACAGTTGTGTTTTTTGCGGGTACTGCTATGCTCTGGCAGGTTCCGATTGCGGGAATGGGGGTCTGACGTGCGGGTACTTCTGACAGGAGGCGGAACAGCGGGGCATATCAATCCCGCGCTCGCCATTGCACAAACGATCCGACAAAACGATCCCGAAGCTGTGATCGAATTCGTAGGAATCAAAACGGGGAAGGAGAACGATCTGGTCCCACGTGAGGGGTATCGATTGCATCACGTTCGCTCCATGGGCATCCAACGTTCACTTTCGCTTGCCAATATCAAAGCACTTTGGCTGGCATTGACTTCGCCATATTCCAAAGAGACCGTTGGCATCATTAAAACCTTCCGCCCCGATATCGTCATCGGTACCGGTGGATACGCCTGCTGGCCGATCATGGCGGCGGCGGCACGGATGGGGATTCCCACCGCTGTGCACGAGTCAAATGCGCTCCCGGGGCTTGCGGTCAAGCGCTTGCAGAACAGGGTCGATCGCATTTGGATCAATTTTGAAAAGACGCGTGAGTTGATCAAACGGAAGGATAAAACCGTTTGTGTCGGAAATCCTCTGCGCGGCGGTTTTGGAACGCTTTCAAAGAAGGAAGCCAAGAAAAAGCTTGGAATCTCGGAGGATCGAAAGCTGGTGCTTTCCTTTGGAGGAAGCCTTGGCGCTGAGGAAGTCAACCGTGCCGTGATCGACGTGATGAAGCGACTCATCGCGCCCGATCAAACGCTGTTGCACGTGCATGCCGCAGGAAAGCGTGATTATGAGGCGAGTGTCAAATGCTTTGCCGATGCGGGGTTAAACGCACACGAGAACTGCGTGCTGGTAGATTACATTTACGATATGCCCACCTATATGGCGGCGGCGGACCTGGTCATCTCTCGCGCGGGAGCTATGACACTTTCGGAACTGGCACTGATGAAAAAGCCTTGTATTCTGATCCCGTCCCCCTATGTTGCCGACAATCATCAATATAAAAATGCAAAAACACTCTCGGATGCCTCTGCGGCATATCTGGTAGAGGAAAAAACTCTGTCCGAAGGCGCGCTTTTCAATGCGGCACAGTTGCTACTTGAAACAGATGCTGAACGTGCATTGCTTTCCTACAACATTCAACGCTTTGCGGACGCGGATGCCAATCGCCGTATTTGGGAAGAGATCCAAGAGCTGATACAACAGAGAAAATCATGAAAGGACGTAGTAAAACATGAATACCGAAAAGCAGAGCACGCAAGCCGTGCGAAAAAACGCAGGGGAACCGATGCTCTCTCCAAATCGCACACCGCGTGCCGTTCGTAAAACGCCGAATAAAAAGCTGATGCAGACCTTGCGTGCCATGATGCTGATGATGGGAGGAATGATCCTTGTTTTGGGAGCGCTGTTGGTCGTGCTTCCCATGTTTCGTGTACAAAGTGTAGAGATCGAAGGCTATGATTTTTACCAATACGAGGAGATCCTTGCCGCATCTGGCATCCGCGTGGGCGAGGATGAGAGTATGTCGCTGGACGGTAACGCAGTTGCAAAGAGTATTCTCAAGGCATGTCCTTACGTCAAGAGCTGTACCGTGATGACTCTGCCGTTTTCGGTTAAGATCACGGTCGTGGAAAAGGAGGACATTAAGTATACCGCGATCGGCGGCTACTATGCTTCCTTTGACCGCGAATTTCAAGCGTTGGAGATCATAGAAAACGGGGAAGAACGCTTTTCCCCGTTTCTGCATGTCAAATTGCCTGCCATAAAGGAGCTGCAGGCGGGACGCGCCATACTTTTCTCGGATGAGGCAGGGGATCGGAGTTATATCAATCAGCTTTGTGACGCGCTCAAAGCAGGCGGCGTGATGGAAAACGTGACGTACATTGATTTTTCGGAGCGTTTTTCGGTCTCTATGGTTTTGCAGGATCGTTTTTGGATCGAGCTTGGAAAGGTCAGCGATATGGAGCTTAAGCTGAGTCTGATCGAGGAGACTTTGAAGAAGAAGGAAGAGGCGGGAACGGATCTGAAGAGCGAATACGCCGTGTTGGATGTTTCCAATCCTAAGGAAAAAACAATCTATAATTCGGTAGAGAGCCTTGATGGCTTGTATTGATAACGGGATTTTTTACAAAAAGTCCCGTTTTTTTTCATCGAAATGGGATTTTTTTGAAAATAAATTCGAAAATATCGAAAAAATTTCAAAAAACATCTTGAAAAAATTCAGAAAACATAGTATTATATTATATAGAGTATTTTTTATGATCCCATACGAGTGGGAAATGACAGAAAAATGAAATGAATTGTAAAGTTCGGGAGGAAGAAACCATGATTTTTGAACATGATGATAACCTGGAGTGTGGTGTCAATATTAAGGTTATCGGTGTCGGCGGCGGCGGAAACAACGCTGTCAACCGCATGATCGTAACCAATATCCGCGGTGTTGAATTTGTAACCGTCAATACCGACCGTCAGGCGCTGCGTAAGTCCGAGGCTCCCAATCAGCTCGTCATCGGTGAAAAAATCACCAGAGGCTTTGGCGCAGGTGCAAACCCGCAGATCGGTGCGCGTGCCGCAGAGGAGTCCATCGACGATATCCGTGCAATCCTTGAGGGAACGGATATGGTCTTTATCACCGCAGGTATGGGCGGCGGAACCGGTACGGGTGCTGCTCCCGTTGTTGCGCGTGCCGCAAGAGAAATGGATATTCTCACTGTCGGTATCGTTACCAAGCCCTTCGGCTTTGAGGGTAAGAAGAGACTGGAGCAGGCTGAGGCGGGTATTGCCGAACTTGCGCAGTACGTAGACTCCCTGATCGTGATCCCCAACGAGAGACTGAAGCAGGTCTCCAACAACAAGCTGACTCTGTCCAATGCGTTCGGCATTGCCGATGACGTTCTCCGTCGCGGTGTGCAGAGCATTTCGGGACTGATCAATATCCCCGGCTTTATCAACCTCGACTTTGCAGACGTTACCAGTGTCATGGCAAACGCAGGATACGCACACATGGGTGTGGGTGCCGCTACGGGTAAGGATAAGGCAGAGGAGGCAGCGAAGGAAGCAATCTCCAGCCCGCTGCTTGAGACCTCGATCAAGGGCGCAAAGGGAATCCTGATCAGCATCTCGGTTTCTCCCGATGTAGGATTGGAAGAGGTCGATCTGGCTTCTACACTCATTTCCCAGGAAGCAAATCCCGATGCAAATATCATCTGGGGTGTCGCATTCGATAACGAGCTTGAGGATGAGATGCGCATCACCATCATCGCAACCGGCTTTGAAAAGAAGCCCGAGGATGCAACGCGCAACGTCAGCAGCCTCAAAACCAACGCGAATTCTCCTTTCCAAAAGGAAGGCGTTGTAAAGACGGCGCCCGTAGCACAGGCAGCTCCTGCTCCCGCAGAAAAGCCCGTAGCAAAGCCTGCGGCTCCTGTCAAGAAGGTTGTTAAGCCCGCTCCCAAGCCGGCTCCCAAGGACGATGACGATTTTGACGATCTGTTCGACATGATCAGAAAGAAGTAATTTACATGAGAAAAACGGAGCATTGCATCGCAGTGCTCCGTTTTTGAATATGGATAAAGAGGCACTCTCAAATTTGAGAGTGCCTCTCAGGCTACTGACAAACTCTCAAAAAAATCACAGTTCGTCAAATAGTACAAATTTGTTAGCCACTTTTTTCTTTGGAGCCAAAGGCGCAAAGAAAAAAGTTATCAAAAAAGAAACGCCGAGGATTATTTCGCGCTCTGCAGGAGAAAGAAT
>JAZQXI010000178.1:0-5341 GCA_045632805.1 Eubacteriales bacterium
TGGTCATGGTGCTGATGTCGGGGCACACCGCGGCACTTACCAATCAGATCGGCGGATTTTTCATTGTATACGAAAGCGAAACAGAGGCACAGGGCTTCAAGAATAACGATTATTTTTACGGGATCGCAGAAGGGGAACAAGTCAAACGTGTCCTTTCCTACGGTGATCTTGAAAAATTGGTCAAGGAAAGCGAAACGGGAGTTTTTACCGTTGTTGTTTTGCGCCAAAATGAGGAGGGAACGGATTCCGATTACGTTACGTTGGAAAACGTAAAAATGGACGCGGCTTTTCTCAAATCCTTTACCGCCTCTGTCAGCGATAGCTCAGGTCTTGAGCGAAACGACATCGTTCTCAAGGTCAATTCCATCCCCGTTCACACGTATAATGAACTGGCATACGAGGTGATGAACCAAGGATACAAGCCCATGACCATGACGGTTTTGCGAAACGGTGAGGAGATGAAGCTTGAAAACGTCATCGTTCCCACGCAAACAGAAAGCGGAGCAACTCTTGGCGCTGTTGATTTTATTCCGTATATGGAGCCGTCTTTTGACTTTGCGACGGTTATCAAGCACACATGGTTCCGTTCACTTTCCACTGTCAAAATGGTTTTCGACTCAATTTTCGGATTGTTTTCCGGACGCTACGGCGTCGAAACGGTTTCGGGTCCCGTTGGCATTACTAAGGTTGTCAGCGAGGCGGCACAGTACGGTTTCACTACGATTCTTAATATCGTGGTCGTCATTTCCATTAACCTCGGCGTTATGAATTTGTTACCGCTTCCCGCACTCGACGGAGGACACATCCTCATTTATCTGATCGAGGCAGTGCGTCGCAAGCCTCTGAAAAAAGAAGTGGAGGGCATGATCAATTTTATTGGTCTAGCAGTCCTGCTTTCTTTGGCGGTCATCATCGCATTCAAGGATATCTTTACTTTGTTTTAAGGATTTGAAAACGCTATGAATTATAACGACATCAGAAGAAAAACAAGAGAAGTGAAGCTTGGAGGTATTGCTTTGGGCGGAAAGAATCCCATTGCGATCCAGTCCATGACCAACACGGATACGCTCGATGCCGAGCGCACGGTGGATCAGATCCGACGCTTGGAGGCGGCGGGATGCGACATCGTGCGTGTCTCGGTTCCCACCGAGGAGGCGGCGTACACCGTTTGGAAGATCAAGGAAGCGGGTATCCGCATTCCGATCGTAGCGGATATTCATTTCGATTATCGCATTGCTCTGCGCTGTGCAGAGCTAGGCTTTGACAAGATCCGCATCAATCCCGGAAATATCGGGGATGATGACCGTGTTAAGGCGGTGTGCGATGCTTGCCGCGAAAGAGGCATTCCGATCCGCATCGGTGTCAACAGCGGCTCTCTTGAAAAGCATATTCTCAAAAAACACGGCGCTCCCACGCCCGAGGCACTTTGTGAGAGCGCGCTGTACCATCTCTCTCTTTTGGAGCGCTTCGGTTTTTACGATACGTTGATTTCCATCAAGGCGTCCACCGTGGCAGATATGATCGAGGCAAATCGTCTCTTGGCGCAAAAATGCGAGTATCCCTTGCATCTCGGCGTCACCGAGGCAGGCGGCGGAAACCGAGGACTGATCAAAAGCTCCATCGGCATCGGCTCGTTACTCTGCGACGGAATCGGAGACACCTTGCGCGTTTCCTTGACCGATGATCCCGTTGAGGAGGTCGGTGCGGCAAAGCAGATTTTGCAGGCAGTTGGAATCGACGGGCAAAAGGGGCTTGACATCGTCAGCTGTCCCACCTGCGCACGCACCAAGATCGATCTGATCCCGCTGGTCAAGCGTTTTGAAGCTGCGGCAGAGGAGGAGGGGCTTTTGGATGTCCCCGTTAAGGTTGCGCTCATGGGATGTGTGGTCAACGGTCCCGGTGAAGCCCGTGAGGCAGATGTAGGAATCGCCGGAGGACTGGGCGAGGCAGTTTTGTTCCGTCACGGAGAAACCGTTGAAAAGATCCCCGAGGGCGAGATTATCGAGAGATTGATCCGCGAGGTGCGGGAATGGAAAGAAAGTCACAGCCATGAGTAAGAATTTATTGGAAATTTTCAATCGCTATCGTCCGGACGCGGCCACTGCGGAGCTTTTGCTCTCGGCGGATGCGTCCGCGATCGCGTTGCGTGCCGATAAAGCACAGCGTATCATTGAGGTCACGGTTCCGTTTCCGCGAGTGATCCCAAAGCGCGAGCTTTACCGCATCGAGGAAGAGATTCGCAAGGCGTACGAGCTGAATTTGGTGCGCATTTGCCCCAAATATCGCGCGGAATGGTTCGATATGGACCAAATTCCCGATCTTTTAATGGAGACCAACCGCCGAGGCATCGTTGCCAACGGCTTTTTTAACCGTTGCGATTATCGACTTGGCAACGGTGTTCTTTCCATCGAGATTCCGTTTACGCAAAGCGGTGTTGAGTTGATTTACAATGCCGAAACGCCGCGCTTGATGGAGGAGATCGTCAGATCCGAGTTCGATGTCCGCATCCGTGTGGAAATCCGTCGGATGGAGAATTACGATCCGCAGGAGTATCAAAGCTCTTTGCAATCACAGCTTGAGGAAATGGGACGGGAAGCGGCACGCGCCGAGGTACAGTACCACGCCATGCTGGAATCCCAACATCACGGCGGCGGTGAGGCTGCTGCCGCTGTGGAGGAAGAGCCCGCACTTCCGCGCGCGGCTTCCATCTACGAGAGGGATTGCATGCCCGAGATCAGTGAGGGCAAATGCAGGATCGGCTTTGTCACCTATGACCTGAGTGACCCCGAATACGTGTTTGGTGAGCCCTTTGAGATTCATCCCGTGTCGATCGCGTCGCTGGACAAGCCCCAACGCAACGTGGTGATCGTTGGTGAGATCTTTGGATTTACCAAGGAAGAAAGCCGCGGAGGGGACAAGTTTGACGTCACCTTTGATATTTTCGACGGTAACGCTTCCATCGAGCATCGTACCTTTGGCATGGAGCCAGAAGAGCTGGATCGACTCACGGACGCTATTTCCGACGGTGCTGTGGTCGCGATGCGCGGATACGTCAAAAAAGTGACGCGCAAGGGAAAGACCGACAGCGATTTCACCTTCTATTATACCGATATTGCCAAGATTTCCAAGCAGAAGCGTAAGGACACGGCGGAGAAAAAACGTGTCGAGCTACATTTACATACCACCATGTCAACGATGGATGCGCTGATCCCGCCCGATGTTGCGGTCAAGACCGCGATCAAGTGGGGCATGCCCGCCGTAGCTATTACCGACCACGGTAACGTTCAAGCGTTTCCCGATGCGATGCTGACGGTTGAAAAAGCGGCATCGGATGGAAACTTTAAGGTTCTTTACGGAATCGAGGCATATTTTGTCAACAATACCGCCAGTGCCATTACGGGAAAATACGATCCCAACTTCCGCGCGGAGTGTGTGGTGTTCGATATTGAGACCACGGGTCTTTCGGTGCAAAACTGCAAGATCACCGAGATCGGAGCTGTTAAAATTAAGAACGGGGAAGTGTTGGATCGATTTAACACCTTTGTCGATCCTGAAACGCCGATTCCCGAGGAGATCGTCAAGCTCACGGGCATCACCGATGAAATGGTCGCAGGAGCGCCCAAATATCCTGAGGCACTCAAGGCATTCTTTGATTTCATCGGCAATAGCGAGGAAAAAACCACACAGCCGCTTTTGATCGCGCATAACGCCAACTTTGATATTGGCTTTATCCGTCACTTTGCAAA
This sequence comes from Eubacteriales bacterium, assembly GCA_045632805.1. Classification (GTDB taxonomy): domain Bacteria; phylum Bacillota; class Clostridia; order Oscillospirales; family CAG-272; genus UMGS1865. Next base: position 3,747 of record JAZQXI010000178.1, read on the forward strand.
GGCAGCGGGATTGCCGTTTGACAATCCTTATCTGGATACCGTTGCGCTTTCCCGTTACATCAATCCCGAGCTCAAAAAGCACACGCTGGATGCCATTGCCGACGCCTATGGGCTTGGCGACTTTAACCATCACCGCGCCTGCGATGACGCCGAGATGCTGGCAATGATCTATTTCCACATGATCGAGCTGATGGAAAAGCTTGATCTGCGAGATCTGAAAGCGTTGCAGCAGGAAATGACCGAAAAGGCAGATCCGCTTAAGCTCAAGCCTTATCACCAGATCATTCTTGTCAAAAATGCGACGGGACTTAAAAATCTTTATAAGCTCATTTCCATGAGCTATCTGGATTATTATAAACGCTACCCGCGTATTCCCAAAACGGTACTGGAAAAGCACCGCGAGGGACTCATTGTAGGTTCTGCTTGCGAGGCAGGCGAACTGTTCCGCGCGATTCTTGAAAACCGACCCGAATCCGAGATCGAGGAGATCGTGTCCTTCTATGATTATCTGGAGATTCAGCCCATCTGCAACAACCGATTCCTCATTGCCGAGGGAAGCGTCGCGGACGATGAGGGCTTGCGCAATCTCAACCGCCGCATAGTTGAGCTGGGCGAAAAATACAACAAGCCCGTATGTGCTACCTGTGACGCGCATTTTCTCAATCAAGAGGACGAGCTTTACCGTAAGATCCTGTTAGCAGGTCAAAAGTTTAAGGATTTTGACAAGGACGTCGGTATTTATTTCCGTACGACCGATGAGATGCTGGAGGAATTCTCTTATCTCGGAGAGGAAAAGGCATATGAGGTCGTCGTTACCAACACCAATCTCATTGCCGATATGGTAGAACCGGTCCGCCCCATTCCAAAGGGGAACTACACTCCCGAGATGGAGGGCGCGGAGCAGGAGCTGCAGGATATGTGCTGGGCGCGTGCCAAGAGCATGTATGGAGACCCCTTGCCCGAGCTTGTTTCCAAACGCTTGGAAAAGGAGCTTACTTCCATCATCAACAACGGTTTTGCGGTTTTGTATCTGATCGCACAGCGTTTGGTGCATTACAGTGAGCAGCAGGGATATTTGGTCGGATCGCGTGGTTCGGTCGGCTCTTCTTTTGTTGCTACTATGGCGGGAATTTCGGAGGTCAACCCTCTGCCGCCGCACTATTATTGCCCCAATCCCGCGTGTAAGCATAACGAGTTCTTCACCGACGGCTCGGTTGGATCGGGCTTTGACCTGCCCGACAAGAACTGCCCCAAGTGCGGAACCAAATACTGCGCCGACGGACATGATATTATGTTCGAGACCTTTTTAGGCTTCTACGGAGATAAATCTCCCGATATTGACCTCAACTTCTCCGGCGACGTGCAGGGCAGAGTCCATAAATATACCGAGGAACTCTTTGGTGAGGGACACGTGTTCCGTGCGGGAACGCTGACCACCCTTGCCGACAAAACGGCATACGGCTACGTTGCCAAGTACGTCGAGCAAAAGGGCATCAGTCTGCCGCGTGCCGAGATGAACCGACTGACACTCAACTGTATGGGTGTCAAAAAGAGTACGGGTCAGCACCCGGGCGGTATCATCGTTGTACCGCAGG
>JAZQXI010000179.1:0-5911 GCA_045632805.1 Eubacteriales bacterium
TTACCCTGGCTCCTTCGGCGCCAATTGCTACTGTCTTTTTGACGGCGGCGAGGCGGTGGTGATCGATCCCTCGGCAAATGCCGATGCGATCCTTGCCGAAATTCAAAAAAGAGGCGCGGTTTTGCGGTATATTCTTCTGACACATGGACATTTTGATCACATTCTCTCCTTGGACGAGCTTCGGAACGCATCAAACACCCCCGCCTACATTCATGAAAAGGATGCCGAAATGCTGACCGATCCTTATAAAAACGCGTTCCGCTACTTTTTTGGAAACGAACGCTCGTGGCGCGTGGCAGACCGCACGCTTTGCGACGGTGAGGAGCTGACCTTTGGAACGACAACCGTCAAAGTCATCCACACCCCCGGTCACAGCATGGGATCGGTGTGCTACCTGGTCGGAAACGAATTTCTCTTTACGGGAGACACACTCTTTGACGGAAACGTTGGGCGCTCCGATCTCTACGGCGGCGACGAAGCAGCGCTGATGCAATCCCTTCAAAAGCTCCGAACATTTCCGCAAGCGCTTCCCATCTACCCCGGACACGGCGGAACGGCTTTGCTTGGTGGCGCGCTGGATGTGTTTTTATACTAACATTATTAATTCCCTTTCAGAAAGGATCTTCATATTATGGATTATCAAAAGCTGGCAGACCTGCTCTTCCCAAGTGTCACCGAAACTCCCGCGGACATGGAGGCGAAATTCCCGCCCCGTAATCTCCCCGAAGGTGCTAAGGTCACGCGTTTTGCTCCCAGCCCCACGGGATTCGTCCACTTTGGCGGACTCTTCCCCTCCACGATCGGTGAGCGTCTTGCGCACCAGAGTGGCGGCGTTTTGTTCCTCCGTATTGAGGACACCGACGCCAAGCGTGAAGTTGAGGGTGCCGCGGAAGGACTCATCCGCACGCTGGCACACTACGGCATTCAATTCGACGAGGGCGCTGTCATCGGTGAGGACGGTAAAATTTGCGACAAGGGCATTTACGGTCCCTACAAACAAAGCTTGCGCGGACCGATCTATCACGTTTACGCCAAGCAATTGGTAGCAGAAGGCAAGGCGTACCCCGTGTTTACCACACAGGAAGAGCTGGACGCACTCAATGCCACCGATAAAAAGGCGGAGATCAAGGCAAAGGATTGGCACGAGGATCAAAGTGCCGCTCGCGAAGCAATGCTGGCAGCTCGCAACATCACGCTTGACGAGGTGGAAGCAAACCTTGCAGCAGGCAATCCCTTTGTTCTGCGTCTGCTGGCGGACGGTGACCCCGAAAAGAAGATTCCCTTTACCGATCTTGTCAAAGGCAAACTGGATATTCCCGAAAATGACGAGGACTTCGTGCTTCTGAAATCCGACGGAATTCCCACCTACCACTTTGCGCACGCGGTAGACGATCATCTGATGGGAACGACGCACGTCATCCGCGGTGAGGAATGGCTCCCGAGCCTATCCAAACACATCATGCTTTTCCGTTACCTCGGCTTTAAGATGCCTAAATTCATGCACATCGCGCAGATCATGCGTCTGGAGGAGAACGGCAACAAGAAAAAGCTTTCCCAACGTGATATGGGTGCCAACATGGACGATTACAGACGCATGGGATACGCACCCGCTTGCGTTTGTGAATACGTGATGACGCTCCTCAACTCCAACTACGAGGAGTGGCACATGCAAAACCCCGAAAAGCCCTATACCGACTTCCCCTTCAACATCAAGAAGATGAGTTCCTCGGGATGCTTGTTTGATTTCAACAAGCTCAATGACGTTTCCAAAAACATCATCTCCCGTATGAGCGCCGAAGAGGTCTATGCGCAGGTTACCGAATGGGCATTGCAGTTTGATCCCGCATTCGGCAAGCTCCTCTGTGAAAACGCAGCATACGCCAAGGAGATCCTTGCAATCGGTCGCGGCGGCAAAAAGCCCCGCAAGGATTTTGCAACCTGGGCAGACGTGAAGCCCTATATGGGATTCTTCTTTGACGAGCTGTTTGTGATTGAGGACGCTTACCCCGAAAGCTTCTCTAAGGCGGACATCAAAGCGGCTTTGGAAGCCTTCCTTGCTTCCTACTCTCCCAGTGACGACATGAACGTCTGGTTTGACAAGATCAAGGCAATTGCCGAGGGCATCGGCTACGCCTCGGATATGAAGGCTTACAAGGCAGATCCTTCGCAGTTCAAGGGCAGCGTTGCCGACGTGAGCATGTTCCTGCGTGTGGCGGTCACGGGTAAGACCAACTCCCCCGATATGTACGCTGTAATGCAGATTTTGGGTGAAGACCGCGTCAAAGCACGCATCGGCGCGATGATTCAAAGTCTTTGATTCTATAAATACGAAAGGCTATTAAACCATGGCAGAAATTGAAAGAAACTTTATACACGACATTATCGATGAGGACCTTTTGAAGGATCCCTCGCTCAAGATCCACACCCGCTTCCCGCCCGAGCCAAACGGATACCTGCATATCGGTTCCGCAAAGGCGATCATGATCAACTATCAGGTGGCGCAGAAGTACAACGGTCTGTTCAATCTCCGTTACGATGACACCAACCCCGCAAAAGAGGACAACGAATACGTAGAAGCGATCTATCGCGACCTCAACTGGCTGGGCGCTGTACCAAACGGCGGTATCTTTTACGGTTCGGACTACTTTGAAAAGTGCTACGAGTATGCCGTGCAGCTTATCAAAGACGGAAAGGCGTACGTTTGCGATCTTTCTGCCGAGGAGATGCGCGAATACCGCGGTACTTTGACCGAACCCGGTAAGAATTCCCCCTATCGCGACAGAAGCGTTGAGGAAAATCTTGACCTCTTTGAACGCATGAAAAACGGCGAATTTGCGGATGGCACGCACACCCTGCGCGCCAAAATCGACATGGCAAGCCCCAACATGAACATGCGCGATCCCGCGATCTACCGTATCGTTCATACTGATCACCACCGTCAAGGCAACAAGTGGTGCATCTATCCCCTTTACGACTATGCGCATCCGATTCAGGACGCGCTGGAAGGTATTACTCACTCGCTCTGTTCCCTTGAATTTGAAAACCACCGTCCACTTTACGAGTGGGTCATCAACAACATCGGTTTTGAACAGAAGCCCAAGCAGAGAGAGTTCGCACGCCTCAACGTTACCAACACGGTCATGTCCAAGCGTTATCTGCGTTATCTTGTGGAGAACAACATGGTGGATGGCTGGGATGACCCGCGTCTGCCTACCCTGTGCGCTCTCCGCCGCCGTGGATATACCCCCGCTTCGATCTTTGATTTTGTAACCCGTGCGGGTGTTTCCAAGGCAGACAGCCTTGTTGACATCGGTCTTTTGGAGCATTGCATCCGCGAAGAGCTGAATACCACTGCCCTGCGCCGCATCTGCGTGCAGAAGCCGATCAAGGTGATCGTCACCAACTATCCCGAGGATAAGGTGGAATACTTTGAGGTTTCCAACAACCCGCAGAACCCCGAGGCAGGAACGAGAAAGGTTGCATTTACCCGTGAGATCGTGATCGACGCCGAGGATTTTGCCGAGGTTCCGCCTCCCAAGTTCTTCCGCCTCAAGCCCGACGGTGAGGTTCGTCTGATGGGCGCTTATATCATCCGTTGCAATGAGATCGTCAAGAACGCAGACGGCTCGATCAAGGAGATCCTCTGCACCGCCGATCTGGAAACCGGAAATGGCAATCCCGTGGATGGCAGAAAGGTCAAGGGCACCATTCACTGGCTCTCCGAGCGTTACTCCGAGGAGACCACGCTGATGCTCTACGACAAGCTCTTTACCATCGAGAACGTCAACGACATTCCCGAGGACAAGACCTACAACGACTACCTCAATCCCGACTCTTTGGTCAAGCTGGAAGGCTGCCGCATTGAGCCGTGCCTTAAGGATGCCGCCCCGGGTGAAAAGTTCCAATTCGTCCGTGTCGGATATTTCTGCAAGGACACCAAGTACGAAAACACCTTTAACCGCGTGGTTGGCTTGAAGGATAGCTTCCCGAAAAAGTAAAAAAAGTGAACGGAGCGAGAATTTCTTCTCGCTCCGTTTGCATTTAAAAAGGAACGTAACACTGCAAAGTTCGATGCGAGATCCTTCTACTCGCCCTTTTGTGAAGTTCTTGCAGGTGGGAGGTTTGGAGGGAGGGGACTTCTTTCAAGAAGTCCCCTCCCTCCGAGGTCTTAATCTTAATATTCCGCATTGCCCACGGTACGGGGATAAGGAATGACATCGCGGATGTTCGAAACACCCGTCAAATACATGATAATGCGCTCAAAGCCCAAGCCGTAGCCTGCGTGCTTGGTGCCACCGTACTTACGAAGGTTGACATACCACCAGTAGTCCTCTTCGTTGAGGTTGCACTCTTTCATTCTCTCCAAGAGAACGTCCAAGCGCTCCTCTCTCTGGCTACCGCCGATGATCTCACCGACACCGGGAACCAAGAGGTCCATTGCGGCAACAGTCTTGTTATCATCGTTGATGCGCATATAGAAGGACTTGATTTCCTTGGGATAGTCAATGACGAATACGGGCTTGCCAAACACCTGCTCGGTCAGGTATCTCTCGTGCTCGGTCTGCAGATCGCAACCCCAATCCACGGGATACTTGAAGTCCGCGCCGCTCTTCTTAAGCAGCTCGACAGCGTCGGTGTAGGTCACCTTTTCGTAGTCGCTGTTGGCAAGGTTGTTCAGTCTCTCCAACAGTCCCTTGTCCACGAAATTGTTGAAGAATTCCAGCTCCTGCGCGCAAGACTTCAGAACGTGGCGGATAATATACTGGATCATATCCCACGCCAGTTGCATATTGTCGTTCAGATCCGCAAACGCGATCTCGGGTTCGATCATCCAAAATTCTGCCGCATGACGTGCGGTGTTGGAGTTTTCGGCACGGAACGTGGGACCAAAGGTATAGATGTTACCGAACGCCATCGCGTAGGTCTCGCCCTCGAGCTGACCCGACACGGTGAGATTTGTACTCTTTCCAAAGAAATCCTGCGACCAATCGATGCTTCCATCCTCGCGGCGAGGCGGGTTTTCGAGATCGATGGTGGTAACGCGAAACATCTCGCCCGCGCCTTCGCAGTCCGAACCCGTGATCAGCGGCGTATGCACGTAAACAAAGCCGCGATCGTGGAAGAAGGAATGAATCGCGTACGCGACCTCGCTTCTGACGCGGAATACCGCGGAAAAGAGGTTGGTACGGGGACGCAGATATGCCTGCTCACGCAGATACTCTACGGTGTGTCTCTTCTTTTGCAGAGGATAATCGGGAGTGGATGCGCCCTCGACCGTGATCTCGATTGCCTTCAGTTCAAACGGCTGCTTCATCTCGGGAGTCAGCTCAACACGTCCCTTGACCACAACGGCAGAACCAACGTTCAGCTTTGCGATCTCGTCATAATTTGCGATCTTATCTCTCTCAAACACCACCTGCATGGTCTTGAAGCAGCTACCGTCGTACAGGTCGATAAATCCAAATGCCTTGCTGTCGCGGATGCTTCTTGCCCAACCGCCAACGGTGATCTCCTTCCCGTCGAACGCGGATTGATCCGCATAAATGCTCTTAATCAGTTCTCTTTTCATTTGAAACCTCGCTTCGCGGGAGTATTCCCGCCTTTTATAAACATCTTCTATTATAACACAAACACTTCGTCTTGTCAATGCGTTTTTGGTGCGTATACCAAAAATATCCTTACTCAGTTTCCTTTTTTTGCCGCCAAAGCTCTGCGATCCAATTTCCCGTTAGGAGTCAGGGGCATTTGTTCAAGCCTTGTGGCGGTTGTGGGCATCATATACTTGGGAAGACACGTTCGCATCTCCTGTAAAAGCGTGTCCGAATCGATCTCGCCCGTATAATAAAGCATCAACTTTTGCGCATCAGCATCATACAGACAACACGCTCGTGTGACGTTCTCGTTTTTGGAT
>JAZQXI010000180.1:0-2034 GCA_045632805.1 Eubacteriales bacterium
GATAAACGCGCGGTTGAACGTGCGCGGCGTGTTAAAACCGACAAGGGAGCCGATTTCTGTAATGCTGAGCGAGGAGTTGAGCAGGTATCTGCAAGCCTCGGAGACACGTAAGGAGTTGATGTAATCGTTAAAGCGAAGTCCCAGTCTGCCGCTGAACAAGTGGGAAATATAAAACTTGTTCAAGTGAAGCTTTTCTTCCAAGAGGGAAAGGGAAAGATTCTCGGCGTAGTTTTGGGTGCAAAAAGAAACGATGGTGCGCAAAGATTCGGAGTCGCCCACGGGGAGCTTGGAAATCTTCATCATAGGGATGAGCTCGGCGCAAAGCGCCAAAAGATAACCGCGACGGAGTTCCGAAACGTGCGAAAAGTCCTCACGTGTAATCGTATCGGTCAGGGCATCGACGAGCGCGCGGATGCGCGGATCGTTTGCGGCGCCTTCGATTACGGGAGAGGTTGGCGTGCCAATGGTAAAGGTCTCCATCAGTTCGGGCAACAGATCGGGCTTGAAAATAAAGCCAACGTGTGTTTCTTCCGTAACCTTTTCATAGGAGTGGATTTGGTTGGGGAAGGTGAGAAAAATATCGCCCGCGTGCAACTCGTAGCGTGCCGAGTCGGCATAGGCAATTACGTCACCTTCCAAAAGACAAATGAGTTCGAGTTCACGGTGCAGGTGCGGTATGTACTGGATGTGATGACCGCTTAAAAACGCTATGTCCTGCAACTTGTGCTCGTATTTTACGTTCAATGACATATCAGTGTCCCTCCCAATATGGGCGGCGTTTTTTCTTACACGTAGCGCGATAAATCACAAAAAAGAGGGAAAAACCAAAGAGAAATCCAACAGCCGCAGCGGCTACGGGGAGAACAAATTCGGGGAAAGATGTTATCTGGCTTGTATAAATCGAGCAAACCCACAAAACGAATTGTTCGCTTTCCTCGGCGGTGGAAGAAGTCAAAAATTGGACAGTGAAAGGAGCGTTGAAATCAACCTCTGCAACAAAAGCGGAAATATCAAAGGTAACGGTTTGCCAATTTTTTGGGGGTGCGACGGCAGAAGCGGTCAGAGAGAGGGGAGCCCCATTTTTGTTGGTGCCTGTCAATTGGAGTGTTACGGTGTAGCTTGTGCCTTTTTTGTATTGAGCCAAAAGCTGAATTGAGAGGGTGTCGGCGCCTTGCAGGGGGGCAGCGGTATCAAGCGTGCCGCGAATGCCAGTCTCATTCTCTGCCGGGTCGATCCAAGCGTACAGAACGGGAGCCTCACACGTGCCCGAATATTCAAAAGAAGGAGCAGAGGTGTTACCCAGTGTTTCAAAGCCACAAAGGTCACGGGAGGTAAAGTCCACAAGCGTTGTTTGTTTTCCCACTCCTTCACCAACTGAACCGGTGCTGATAATATGTTTTTCTTCTGCCACGCCAAGCGCTTGCAGGGGAGTGCAGAAGAGCGCGGAGAGCAAGGTCAAGACTATGCACAAAGCGGTTATTTTCGCAAATCGTTTCATTTTTCAATCCTCGTTTCTTTTTCTTCGTAATAGATGATGCGGGTGACGCGAAGAGGGGAAATTGCACAGAGCAACTCATAGGGAATCGTTCCTGCGTGCTCGGCGAGTGCCGTAAGGGATGTGGGGGTGTGTCCAAAGAAGGAGACACAGTCGCCAACCTTGGCATCAATACCAGAGAGGTCGATCATACATTGATCCATACAAACGCTGCCGATGATCTTCACGGGGAAATCGCCTTTTTCGGTATGAAGGGTGAGTGTTGCTCCTCTGAGAGAGCGGGGAATACCGTCGGCATATCCGATGGGGAGAACCCCGATGGGGGTGTCGTTAAGAGCTGTAAACCGACCGCCGTAACCGACCGACTCGTGGGCGGGAATGGTTTGAATATGCACGATATCTGCCGAAAGAAGCATAACGGGTTGCAAATTGAGCCGTTTTGGTTTGTACGCGGGCGGTGTGTAAAGACAGAGACCGAGACGCACGCCGTCAAAAGTGTCGTCGGGGCGCGTCAATGCCGCGGCACTGTTGCAAACGTG
>JAZQXI010000181.1:0-1693 GCA_045632805.1 Eubacteriales bacterium
CCGGTTATAGAAGTATTGAAGCATCAAAAACCATAACCGACGAGCAGCCCTCCTACAAGACGGTCTATGAGGGAGAAGTAAAAGACGGCAAGCCCCACGGTGTCGGTGTTCGTAATTTCTACTATGAGGGCAAATGGACAAACCTTGACGAGTGCGTTTGGATCGACGGCGTTATGTGCGGATATGATTACGCAAAGGAGCTTGAATTCGGCGCATTTGAAGACCAAAAGATTGGTTTTGTCGTAAACGATAACTTTGTGGGCAATATAAGAGTCATTCCTGCGGGAGATTACGAGCCCTTTAACGATACGGTGAAAAAATTTAATGTTAAATAAGAAAATTAAATGCCCAAAATGCGGAAGTGAAAACGTTGTTTGTTTGGATGGCAGAGGCGCTGTTTCAAAGTATGGTAACAACGTAATGATCGATATTGCCCCCGATATGTGGCAATGCACGGACTGCAAGGAAAGCTTTAGAATAAATTACACGGAGGAATTACTATGGATACCATAAAAAACGATCGATTCGATCTTAATGCTTTAGCAGAGGACGTAGCAAACCGTCCCGCACCGCAAGGCTGCGAAGAAATCGCACGGCTTTTCACGAACCTACCGCTTTGGAGTTCCTTTATCAACACGTCACCAAAGCCCGAGCAAAAGCGCGCACTTGCGTTGTTAAAGGAAAAGGAAGTCTCTCCCACGGCGGAGGAGATTCTATTTATGGCGGATATCGCCTGCGGTAAGTATCACAGGATCCGCAGGGACAGAGAGTGTGGCTTCAGTAATTTCGAATCAGAAAAGGCACATGAGCTTTACAGACAGTATTACGATCTGACGGGAAATGAGGAGATAAAATATATTCTCGATAACTTCGAAAGCTTTACAAAGCTCTGCCTTCACAACCTTTTTGAAAGACAAAGAGATGACGATCTTGCGCCTTATAAGCAGAATTCAACTCCGTCAACCTCGCGCGATCCCGACAGCGATGAATGGAAAAAGTGAGGATGAACTACTATGAAACTTAAGGTTAAAAGATTCAGCGATATGGGCGCACGAACGCCCTCGTCGGGCATCTTCGGTGAGACCGTCGAGATAGAACCGAAGGTGGGCGAGTATAGCACAGTAGAGATGTTCGGTATTTTCCACGCCTTCCGCAGCTTTAAGATTCTGTCGGTGGAAGAAAACGGCGTTACGATATCGGCGGTTTCTCAAGTTGACGGAGTGGTGACCGAGCATGAGCCACAATGGCTGCGAAAAGGCGGTTTCATTGGCTTTGAGGACAGCTGTAGCCGTACAAGTGATGACGGCCCGTCTTGGACGGCGACCGACGACTTGAACTTTGAGTTAATCGAATAGGGGGGTGATGCGTATGGGAAAAGCAATCAAGATTACGGCAAAAAAAGCCCCCGAAGTCTACGACCTCGGAGCAAGTAAGTTCTTTGGAACACCCACAGTTCCGCTTGCGTGGGATGGAGATTTCTACGACGATGAGATTTTCTTCTGTCAAATCAAGCTCTCCGATATCGCACAGCTTGACACGGAAAACAGACTTCCGCACACGGGTTATCTCTATATTTTTCTGCATACCGAGGACGGAAAATACCAGCTTGGCGCGGACGTGCGTTATCACGACGGAGAGCCCGAGCTTGCCATTGATGATTTCAACGCCTCCGTGGAGGACTTTGAGCGTTACA
>JAZQXI010000182.1:0-3713 GCA_045632805.1 Eubacteriales bacterium
GGATTTTCAATGCTTTTTTGCAATTTTGAAAGACGTAAGCTCAAAGCAAGGTGGGAAATACAAAGAGTGCATGGCGCAAGCGCAGATACATTCCCGAACCGTCGGATGCGGGGAGCGGATTTTCTCCCTTGCCACATTCTACAGTAAAGGAAGGCAAACCGCGTTTTTGTACACACCAATCGGTGAGTCCACCGTAAGAGGCAAGCCCTTCGGCAACAGAAAGCTTGTAGCCGCAAAGCTCCGATAGCCGCCGTGCGATGATGCGACTGCGGGGAAGCTCCACACCGCCGCTGCGATAAAAGATTTCTTCTCCTTGCGTATGTAGCGTCATCACGCCGCGCAAGGAATCGTGAAAACGGATAAAATCGCAAAGCATGCGAACCTCCGGCTCACTTTCGGGAGCTTCTCCGCTGTAGCGTGTGGGGGCTCCCGAAAGGATGCCTGCGTCCGCTTCCAGCTTTTTGTATGCCGCAAAGCCCGCATCATAATTGTGGTTCAGGTCGACTCCGCGCGCGTTTGCCTGCCAATGTGAAAAATCTTCGCTTCCGCCGTTCATTTCCAAAACGCGCTCACCGAGCGGATTGTCGTCGTCGATTCCATGGATCTGATATTCCACTCCGTCTGGATTGAGCATGGGTAGGATGTAAAGTGTCCGCGCGGAAAGCAGGAGAGCTGGGGAGATATCATAAATCCGATGTTCCTCTTCAATAGCATGACACAGCTCCCACAAAAAGCGGACGAGCAATGCCGAGGTCAACCATTCCATGCCGTGGTGGCTGCCTACGTAAAGCACCTCACCGCGTCCGTGACCTAACTTGACCACGGGAATGGAGCGCCCGAGGATGCTGTTGCCAAGATAGAACAATTCGGCGAACGGATACTTTTCGGAAAGCGAGTTCAAGGCTTGCATCATCTCTCCGTAGTCAAACGGCCGTTCGGGTGTCCACGAAAAGTCAAGAGATTCTTTCATATATGCCTCCCAAAAAAGATTTACGGTAACAGAATATGCGCAAACCGATAAATATTTACAAAAAGGGATGGAAATTATTCGCTTCCCGTGTTATAATGAGAGCAAGAATGAAAAAAAGGGAGAAGAATATGTCGCAATCACTGTTTGATACCGACCGCCAAAGCAAGATGCGTAAATATTTTACAATCTTTCTTGCCGCTTGCGCGGGCTTTTACGCGATTCTCTATATGCCGATTTACTATTTGCTTTCCACCAATATCATCTGGGTAAATTCGCCGCTTTTGCTTCTTTGGATGGAGGTGGTCGCACCGTTGATGAATTATACCCTATATTGGGGCTCGTTCGCATTCGTCATCTACCACGTCTGCCGCTTTGGATTTGCAAAGGTACACTACTCGGTTGCCATGTACGCGCTCTTTACCGCGATTCGCTATCTTTTGGGAATCGGATCCTATATGTCTGTGATGGGGGCGATCCATTGGAGCGAGTTTTTTGCAAACGACCTGTTCGGGTTGCTGTTTAGTATCTTCATGGACTGGTTGCAGATGGCACTCCTGCTTTTGATTACCTATCTGCTTTTGAAGAGAAAAACGAAAAAGGATCCAATGCTTGCAAAGGATGGAGCACCGTCGCGCCGCTGGATACCCGTCGGACGCCTTTGGGATCTGCACAATCCTGTCCTGCTCATTTCCTTCCTGATCTCTTGGGTTCCCGCCGTGATCCGCGTGCTTGAACGCCTTTATTATGATTTGGATCTGATCCTTCGCCTTGGAATGAAGGTAGAAGGAACGGGGGAGGTCATCGTTATGGTCTCCTACTATGTAACAGACCTTTTGACGATTCCCTTGGGAACTGTTGTGATCTCGCTGGTGATCAATTTTTTCTGTAAGCTGGAGCAAAAGGCGATTGCAAAAGCCGAGGAGAATGAAGGTCAAGAAAACGAATAAAAATATTTGCGCAAGCTTTTGATCAAGCTCGCGTGCAATGAAAAAAATAGCGCGTTCTTCAAATGTACCGCCACATTTGAAGAATGCGTTTTTTTAGCACTCTTTTTTGATATTTACAATTTATTCATAAGATTCATGGAAAAAACCCTTGACAAAACGGCAAAAAAGTGGTAAATTTGTATCGTGGTTTAGCACTCCTTGGCTTTGAGTGCTAAAAACAGACAAAAAAAGACAGAGAAAGGAGCAAATCGGGGATGAGTTCCGAAAAGCGCGGATTAACAGAGCGGAAAAAGCAAATATTAAAAGCAATCGTTGATGCGCATATTGAGGGCGGCGAGCCGGTTGGCTCCAAATATGTCCTGCAAAATCAGCAGTTGAGTTGCTCGTCTGCTACCGTGCGGAACGAGATGGCAGAATTGGAAGAGATGGGATATCTCGAACAGCCCCATGCTTCGGCAGGGCGTGTTCCAAGTGAGCTGGGGTATCGCTTTTACGTCGATTCTTTGATCGAGCGATACGCCATGACCACACATGAGATCGCGCAGATCAACGCGCTTCTCAAGGCAAAGATGGGGGAGCTGGACCAGATCCTTTTGGCGGCGTCCAATTTGGCATCCAGTATGACCAACTATACGGGAATCGCCATCAAGCCGCGTGTCGCGTCGGTCACGGTCAGTAAGTTCGATACCATATATCTCGAACCCGATCACTACATTCTCGTGGCGGTGGATTCAAACGGCAATGTCAAGAGCAAGCACATGCGAAGCGATGCCGCGCTGATCACACCGGAGGCGGTTGCAAGACTTTCTCAGGTTCTCAATGCCAATCTCACAGGGCTTTCTGCCGAACAGATCACGCTTCCTTTGATGATGCGGATGGAGGCGGAGATGGGGCAGGAGAGTGGAATCGTGGGAACTGCCATCAAAACGGTTTACGATCTCTTAAACGAGATGGATGACGGCGAGATGCGCATCAGCGGTATCGATCGATTGTTGCAGTATCCCGAGTACAGCGACGTTACGCAATTGCAGGAGCTGCTCGGAACGCTTGAAAAAAAGGAAGATATCCTCAATTTGGTTTCGCAAAGCGAAAATCAGGATATCAGCGTTGTGATCGGCTCCGAGAGTCAGGTCAAGGTCATGAACAATTCCGCATTGGTGTTTAAGCCCATCGTCAAGGATGGAAAAACGCTTGGTGCCATCGGCGTTCTGGGACCACGGCGCATGGATTACGCAAAGGTGCTTGCAACCTTGGAGGGACTCAGCGGAAATATTTCCAGCATGATCCATTCCAATAAACAACTCAATACAGGAGGCTCCAATGGAGGAAACGAAACAGACAACGGCTGAGGCAACGGTTGAAGAAACGGTTGCCGCGGAGAAGACCGATAAAAAGAAGAATAAAAAGGCAGAGGCAGAGCTTCTGAAGCTCCAAAAGCTTTTGGATGAGAAAACTGCCGAGTGTGAAGCCGCAAACGACAAGTATATGCGCATGATGGCGGAATACGATAACTTCCGCAAGAGAAGCGCAAAGGAAAAGGAAGGCGTCTATGCCGATGCGTACAGCGATTGCATTTCCAATCTGCTTCCGATCCTTGACAACCTCGAAAGAGCCGCAGGCTCGGAGAATTTCGAGGCAGTTACAAAAGGGCTGGAGCTGACTGTTAAGGCATTTGACGACGCAATGCAGAAGATGGGGGTCAATGAGATCGAAACCAAGACCTTCGATCCCAATCTGCACAATGCCGTAATGCATGTCGATGATGAGCAATACGGCGAAAATGAGATCGTAGAGGT
>JAZQXI010000183.1:0-11347 GCA_045632805.1 Eubacteriales bacterium
CTAAAAAGACGGTGAAAGTTTTGGCAGGGTGAGGGAACCTTTTTCCATAAAGGTTCCCACGAAAAAACTTTTCCAAAAGTTCCCCCACGAAAAAACTTTTTCTCCAATCCCTCCCAAAAAACTAAAACCCACCGTGCTTCCCACGCAAGCGCCAGAGGGCTTTGCGGATGATTTCCGCGGGGAAGACGGAGAGGGAGAGGAGCATGGTCACAAGCAGCTCGGATGGGGTCAGGGGAGCGGTACGCAGAACACTGCCGCCCAAGTAAACAAAGCCGATCTGAATGACGAGGATGGCAACCATAATGAACAGAAAGATCGGATTTTTGCGCAGTCCCGCAGTGAGCTTGAGACGGTCGGTTCGGGCATTGAAGCAGTTGAAGACCGATGAGAAGATGAACAGTGCAAAAAACGCCGTGAGGAGGTAGATATTGTCGGGAGAGGCGCGAAAGAGTGAGGTTACGGTGGGGGACTTGATAAAGAACAGACAGAGCGACACCGTAAAACCGCCTAAAAACAGAATCTGATTCATCATGTAGCGGTTTAAAATCGGCTCGTCGCGACGCTTGGGTGGCTCTTTCATGTATTCGGGAAGCGCAGGCTCTCCCGCGAAGGCAAGCCCCCCCAAGGTGTCCATGATCATGTTGATCCAAAGCATCTGTACCACCGTAACGGGCGAATCTACCCCCAAAAACGGGCAGATCATCGTCACCCCAACGGCGCAAAGATTCATGGTCAGTTGAAGCGTGATGAATTTGCGGATGCTTTTAAAGATCCCGCGCCCGTAGAGCACCGCGCGAACAATAGAGGCGAGGTTGTTGTCTAAAATGATAATGTCCCCGGCATCCTTTGCCACTTGCGTGCCGCTTCCCATCGCGAAACCAATATCAGCGCGGCGCAAGGCGGGGGCGTCGTTGATCCCGTCTCCTGTCATTCCCGCCACAAGCTCTTGCTCCTGCGAAAGCCGTACCAAGCGGCTTTTGTCGCTTGGAAGCGCACGCGCCACGACCGCAAGGCGTGGGAGCAGATCGCAAACGGCGCTGTCCGACATGCGGGAAAGCTCTTCGCCTGTTAAAATCAAGTCGTTTTGAGAATTGAGAATTCCGCACCGACGCGCGATCGTGTTGGCGGTTTCGCGGCTGTCACCCGTCATCATCACCACGTGAATCCCCGCGTCTTGAAGATCGGCAACCGCATGCGGTGCTTCCTCTCGCAAAGGATCAAACAGAACGACCGCGCCAAGGTAGAGTAAACTGCCACCGATCTTGTCTGAATGGTGCAAGGCATCCACCCCCTCGCGTGAGACCGCCAGAGCAAGGACTCGCCCGCCGCGTACCGTTTCCGCGCGGATGGAGCGTTCGGCGCGAGTGCGAGAAAAGGGGATGACGGTCCCATCCTCTAAAAGCTCCTCCGCGGCAAACGGCAAGAGACGTTCGGGCGCTCCAAGGAGCAGGGTGAGCGATTCCCGTCCACCAAGTGTCACGGCGGCATACTTGCGAGTGCTGTCAAAAGAGAGACGGGAACGCACCTCAATGCCACGCGGTGCAGGATGGGAAAGCACCGCATCCAACAGCGCTCGCGCCGTGGCGTTGCCCCCCATGGCGCACGGAGTGCCGTCGGCACTCACGCCTGCCGTTGCATCATTGCCGAATCGGAAGAGTAGGGAAATCAACTCGGAGGCTCGCGAACGGGAGCGCATCAATTCCGCGAATGTCGTTCGTTTTCCGTCGGGCAGCAACAGTGCGGAAACACGCATCCGCCCCTCGGTCAGGGTTCCCGTTTTATCGGTAAAAAGAATGTTCATGCTGCCTGCCGCCTCGATGCCGACGGGCTTGCGCACCAGTACCTGATCCCGCACCATGCGCTTGATGTTGGAGGAGAGTACTACGGCAACCATCATAGGTAGTCCTTCGGGTACAGAGGTGACCAAAACCGTCAGTCCCAAGGTCAAGGCGTGCATCAACTGTGTAAAAAGATAGTTGACGTCGGTCAATTTTAAATAGATCAGATCCCGTTGCATACCGCTGTCCATAACGAATGCGTTAAAGAGATAGACCAGAGCCACCAGCGCGGCGGCGATATAGCCGAGAATGCTGATCTGCTTTGCAAGCTTGGAAAGACGCCGCTTGAGAGGGCTTTCACGCGTTTGCTGTTGAATTTCACGTGAGATTTCCCCGAGAAAGGTTTGATCTCCCACCGCTCGAACCAGCATCTCGCCGCCGCCAAGTGTCACGGTGCATCCGCGAAAAAGCGTGACGGGAGAGGTTGGGGTGCGGTCTTGCGTGTGATGCGGATATTTGCGGATCTCTCGGCTTTCTCCCGTCATCGCGGATTGATCGGTGCGCAATTCTCCCACAAGGATCTCGCCATCGGCAGGGATCTGATCCCCTGCGGATAGCAGAACGATGTCACCGACTACGACCTCGGATATGGGAATTTCGCGCACCTTGCCGCTTCTTCTGACACGGCAGACCGTGTTGGCACTGTGCTCCGAAAGACGGGCAAATGCACGCGCGGAGCCGTATTCCGAAAGCGTGGAAATGAGGGTGGCAAGAAAGACCGCCACCGCAATTCCGACGGTTTCGAGCCAGTCCGCATCCCGAAACAGGAGCAGAAGATTGACCGCCAAGGCACCCAAGAGGATGCGGATGACGGGATCGTTGAGGTTGGAAAGGAATTGCCGCAAAAAGCTTTTTTGCTTCTGACGGCTGAGCGTGTTGGGTCCCTGCTCTTTGCGCGAGCGCTCGACCGATGCATCGTCAAGCCCCGCGAGCGGCGATGTTTGCCGTTGAGTTCCGTTCATTTTGTCCTCCCGCGTTTTTTTATTTTATAGATACGCGGAAAACGAAAAAAATATGAACGCCGATGAAGGTAAATGAAAAGTGCGGAATGAACGCACGTTCAGTGTTGTTCCATAGGCAAATCTAACTTTCGTGAGCGTTTGGCGGTGGGATTGCGTTAACGATCCTGATCCCAAAACGCTTGCGGGAGCGATTGCTCTGTCTGCATTCTACAGTTCCAAATTCAGCAGAGTCTGTACTGCACGAACGCTTTCACCAAAACGCACAGCACCCTCGGAGGAATTGCTTTGAAACACATTCCTTCGAGGGCGCGCACAAAAAAGTGGTGAAAGTTCTTGGAGAGGGTGTGGGGGAACCTTCTTTCAAGAAGGTTCCCCCACAAAACACAATTCTCTTTTACATCAACGGAGCAAAGATGCGACAGATGTCCTGCAAAAGCTTGACGAAGAAATTCGTTTTGCAGTCTTTTTCGGTAATACGGCGGCACTGCGAAAGGGTGGCGTGGAAATCCTCTTCGATCCGAGCGACCGAATCGGTTTGATAGAGACACGTACCGCATTCAAAGTGCAGATAGAGACTGCGAAAATCCATGTTGACCGTTCCCACAATGGCAAGGTCTCCGTCTGAAATAAAGGTCTTGGCGTGGATAAAGCCGTCGGCAAATTCGTAGACCTTGATGCCCGCCTGTAAAAGCTCACGGTAGCAGGAGCGTGTGGTAAAATGCACCATGGGCTTATCGGGTTTTCCCGGCGTGACCACACGGATGTCCACACCGCTTTTGGCACAGTTCTTCAGCGCGGTCATCAACTCGTCGCCGACCATCAGATACGGCGTGGTGATATACAGATATTTTTGCGTGCGCTCAATGGCGTGCAAGTAAACATGCTCGCCAACGTTTTCGCGGTCCATGGGGCTGTCGGTATAGGGCTGAACCCATCCGTTCGAGACCGCTGAAAAATGCGCGGAGGGAAAATAATCACTGTAATGCTCCTCTTGCTTGTTCAAAAGTCCCCACATTTGCAAAAACATGACGGTAAAGCTTGCCGCCGCTTCGCCGCACAGACGGACGGAGTTGTCTTTCCATTGACCGAAGCGGATCTCCTCGTCGATATATTCATCCGCAAGATTGATACCGCCCGTGTAGGCGATTTTACCGTCGATGACAGCGATTTTGCGGTGATCGCGGTTATTTTGAATACTGGTGAGAAGAGGATGAAAACGGTTAAACACACGGCATTTGATGCCGTCCTTTTCCAAGACTTCCGCATATCCCGCGGGGAGCGTCATGATTGAGCCGATGTCATCGTAGATCACGCGAACGTCCACTCCGACGGCTGCTTTTTTGCGCAGGATCTCCAAGATCGAATCCCACATGACACCCTCGGCAATGATAAAGTATTCCAAAAAGATATAATGCTCCGCGCGCTCCAGATCTTCTAAAAGCACCCCAAGCATCTCGCGCCCCGATGGGAAATAACGTGTTTGCGTGTTGTTGTAAATAGGAAATGCGGCAGTGTTTTGGAGATACCGAGCAAGCTTTTGGTCTTTGGAAAGCTCGCGCGAGGCGCGCTCCAGCTTGATCTCGGAGCGGTCGTAACCCTCACGGGATTTTTGGATCATATTGCCCATAACACGCCTGTAACCGTAGGATGCTGTTTGAAAATGAAATACCCAATAAAAGGCACCGCCGAATACGGGGAAGAGCAGGATCAGAAACACAAGCGAGAGCTTAAAAGAGGTCTTGTCGTGACGTGTCAGCAGATGGAATGCTGTGGCGATACTCAAAGCAGTCAGAAGTCCTGCGAGCCAATAAAGTTGTGAGGAGCTGTATAGCATAAGAGCCAAAAAGACCAATTGAAACAGGATCAGCAAGATGACCAGCAGACGCCTTCCGAAAATTTTGCTGATTCGATTGCGCCGTTTGTTCATTTGCAAAAAGCACCTCCTTGTAAAAAATGAAAATGCGGGGAAAGCAGCCTCAAAAAGTCGCTTTCCCCGCAAAGATACAGAGTTATCCTTCGCCGCCCTCAGGATTGTCGACGAATTTTGCCATATACTCTTCGGGCGTGATCAAAATGGTTCTGGGCTTGGAGCCATCGGGCGGAGAAACGATGCCTTCCGACTGCATGCGGTCGATCAGCTTCGCGGCACGGCTGTAGCCGATCTCCAGCTTGCGTTGCAGGAGAGAAGTGGAGATGCGTTTTTCCTCAATGGCGATACGCACCGCGTCGGCATACTTGTTGTCAGCAGCCTTTTCGCCGCTGTCGTCACCCGACGGAACAAAGTCGCCGCCACCCTTGCCCTTATTGCCACATTGCGCGGCAAGCTCCTTAAGCTTGGTGATAAAGTTCTCATCGTAAACGGCGGTACCGTTGGTCGCGCGGATGAATTCGCAGATCTTTTCGACCTCCTTGTCATCCACAAACGCACCCTGCACACGCGTGTCGCGCATGGAGCCGATGGGAACAAAGAGCATGTCACCGCGACCTGTCAGCGATTCGGCGCCGATGTGGTCGAGAATGACGCGGGAGTCAACCTGCGACTTGACTGCAAACGCGATACGGGAAGGAACATTGGATTTGATCAGACCGGTTACGACGTCAGCGGACGGACGTTGTGTACCGATGATCAAGTGCATACCTGCGGCACGCGCCTTTTGCGCGATACGGCAGATCGCGGTCTCTACCTCGTCACGCGCGGTCATCATCAAATCGGCAAGCTCATCGATTATGATCACGATGTGAGGAAGCGAGGGCATATCGGGGTCATCCGCCGTTGCGGTATTGTAGCCCTTGATATCGCGCACGCCAACCTGCTCAAATAGCTCAAATCGGCGCTCCATTTCCTCAACGGACGCCTGCAAAGCTCCCGCGGCATCCTTCGGAGTGGTGACAACGGGTGCCATCAAATGGGGAATGTTCTTGTAAATGCTGAATTCAACCTTTTTCGGGTCGATCATTACAAGCTTCACCTCATCGGGGGTAACTTTATACAGCAAGCTCATAATGATACAGTTGATACAAACCGACTTACCGCTACCCGTAGTACCCGCGATCAGAAGGTGAGGCATTTTGGCAATGTCGAAGATCAAAGGCTCGCCCGCGATTCCCGCGCCAAGGCATGCGGTCAGAGGGCTCTTGGAGTCGCTGAATGCCTTGGATTCGATCAATTCACGCAGATAAATAGTGCTTCTCGTCTTGTTGGGAACTTCGATACCTACGGCATTGGTGCCGGGGATGGGGGCTTCGATACGGATGCCGCCCGAGGAACGGAGCGCCAAAGCCAAGTCATCGGCAAGATTGGTGATGGTACGCACGCGTACGCCAGCGGAAGGTGTGATCTCATAGCGGGTAACGGTGGGACCGTGTGCGATGCGAGGCTCGTCCTGAATGCTGACGTGGAAGCTCTTGAGCGTTGCGGAGAGTGCCTGCACGGTTGCTTGCAGCTCTGCCTCATTCTCCTCCGTGATCGGTTCCTTAGGATGCAGATAGGAGATGGGCGGGAAGGTGTATTTTTTCGCAGTCTGCTTTACGGGCTTTGCGGCGGGCTTGGCAGATGCTTTTTCGGGAGTGGTCGCTTTTGCTACGGGTTTCGATGCTGTCTCAGACTTTTGCTCGGCATTCGCGAGCTTTTTCGTTCCTGCGCGGGGCAGGATCACCTGTCCTGCTTCCAGCTTTTCAAATTCCTCGTTGGTCAGTCCAAAATCCTGCTTTTGAGGATCCACACGGCGCAAAGGCGTGTTTGCCGCGGGGGTGGGAACCTTGGGAAGCGGCTTTGGCGTAGGTGTTGCGGGGGCTTGTGAAGCCGGTGCTTTTGTCGGTGCAGGACGTGTTGCGGCAGGCGTTCCGTTGGGGGAGAGCGGTGTGCGGATCGTTCCCGCAACGGTTGTGGGACGCTGTGCCTGTGAGGATGCGCCTTGCGCCGCGGGACGTGTTGCTCCCGGTTGTGCCGTGGGAGATGCCGTTCTCGGACGTGCTCCTGCCATGGGGACCTCGGGGGGGACGGGCGCGTGATTGCGTTGCATACGCGCATCAGTTTCCTGAGGATCTACAAAAATATTTTTCAGGTCAAAATTACGGTCGGTTCTGGGAACACGGCGCGCCTGTCTCGGTTCTGCCATCTTGGGGAAGATCGGCTCTACCGCGGCATCGCGATTGGCAGCGGGATCGATCGGCTTTTTGGTTTGCGCAGCCTCTGCCGCCGCGCGTGCGCCTTGACGGATTGCCATTTCGGTGGCAACAGCCTCCTCTGCTTCCATTGCCGCCATCTTTTCGTTGACGACGTCGGGAACAAAGAGATCTTCGCCGTCGTTGGGATCAAGCCTTGGCATGGGCATGGGAGCGATCTTATCTTCGGGATTTTTCTTGGGAGCGGTGCTACGTACAACACGTACTGCGCCAAGCGGTGCCTCGGATTCAAAATCCGTATCGTCCGTGTTCATCTGCCCCGATGTGGTGCGACGGATCTTGGCTTCGATCTTGACACGGTTCTCAGCTTCCTCAGCGTTTTGCTCCGAATAGGTAGGAGTGCGCTTGGGATGGGTCTTGCGGCGGTTGCGCAGATAATTCCAAAGATGCTGCGGTGTCATGCCAAGGAAATAGAAGAGAGACGCGCCAAGCAACAGAAAACCGATGATCAAAGCGCCCACAAATCGGCAAAGCGTATACAAAAAATATCCGAGCTTACCGCCGATGAGACCGCCGCCGGTGGTTGCGGCACCGTAACGGATCAGATCGGAAGCGCTGATGTCTCGCAGGGGTTCATCAATTGCCATTAAGCAGAACACGTGAATCACAGTGCCGAGCATGATGACGAAAATGAGCGACGCGATGATCTTGGAAATGGTCAGTTTGTGGTCGATGTAGCGCTTCCAGAACATTCCAAGGTTCAAAAGCACCAAGGGAAGGGCAAAGGCTGCGGGGCCGAACATGCCGAACAGTCCGTAGCAAATGCCGTATCCCACAACGCCCATCCAGTGATCGTTGGGGTCTTCCAACCCGTTTTGCCAGTTACAGAACAGATTGAGGAGAAGCGCCAGTCCGATAAAGACGCACAGTCCGATAAGCACGTAAGGAATGACCTGATGCACGGTACGTGCGGAGCGGGGCTGATCGCTGTTTGCCTGCGGCTTGTCCTTTTTATTGACCGTAAATACGGTTTTGGGAGGATTTGCCGTGGAGGAACGGATCGGCTCCTGCACAGGCTTTTTGGGCGCGGGGGAGTCGGTTTTCTTTTTTGCGGTCGATGAAGTTTTACGAACCGATTTTGTGCCGTCGCCGTTATTTACAGGTGTGTTTTTTGGGGTGTGAGATTCCTTTTTGGGGGAATGTGTCTCCTTTTTTTCTACCGACGGTGTGGGAGTGGGGCGCTCTTCCGCGCTTTTTTGCTCCCCGTGCGCAGGAGTGGTGGGCTCGTTTACCGACGGTGCGGGCGCGGGACGGTCAAAGGGAGAGGTGATCTCGTTGCCGAACGGCTCGTCGTAGGCACTCGTCTTTTTTGCTTTTTGGGGCGAGAGGTTTTCTCGATTTTGCTCTGCCATCGTTGTGTTTGATTCCTTTCTGCAACGCATTTTTAAGAAAATGCAATGCATATATTTCTATCTACAATCTTCCACTATATAGTATAACATCTTTTTTTGCGAATTGCAAGGGCGTTGACAAAAAAAGTAAGAGAAGAATTATGCGGAGCTTACAGATTCCAAAACGGATTTTCGCGTCTGCGGAAATCACCCGGGCGGATTCCCGTGCGCCGCAAAAAGAGCGTGGAAAAATAATGCTCATCCGAAATATGCAAGCGTTCCGCGATTTCCTTGATGGGGAGCTGCGTATTTCCAAGCAGTGCCTTTGCCGCTTCGATCTTGGCGTTCAAGAGGTATTCGTAGGGGGTGACGCCGTAATGCTTTTTGTAGAGGCGAATGATGTTGGATTTGGAAATGTGGAGCTTTTCGCAAAGGGTGTTCAAGTCCAGCTTTTGATAAAGTGCCGCGTCCAGCTCCTCACGGATTCGGTATACGTCGGATTCCTTTTCCGCTCCCTCCCTTATGGCGGCGATGGAAACGAGGCGGTGAATACAATCCGCGATCGTTCGACATGCCTCGGCGCGCGGTGTACCGCGCTTTGCCGCGTTCAAGGCAAGATCAAAATATTTTTGTGCCTCGGGAGCAGGATAGATCCCGGAGCGAACGCCGTGCGCATCAAGAAAGGGCGCCAGATAGTCGGCGGAATAGTTGATCCAAAGCTTGTGCCACGGATTTTGCGGCGTGGAACGGTAGTGATGCTCCTCGCCCGAACGCAAAAGATACAGACATCCTGCCGTGGCTTTTTTCCACACTCCGTCAAGGAGAATTTCCCCCTCGCCCGCCAGGACGAATTCAAAGACATTGATGCTTGAATTGGACTTGCGATCAATGTGATAATCGGCAGCGGGATAGGTTATTCCCACCACGGCGTGCTGAAACGGCGTGTGTTCAACAGGGATCAAGGCGTATGCCTTTTCTTTTTGCGGGAATTTCGGATAATGGACGTTTGGTTCGATGTTGCGCATATCTCACACCTTTTTGAGTATATTTTGTATTGCAATTCGGGTCTGTACCCATTATAATGGATGTGATAAAAAAAGACAAGGGCTTTTGCCAAAAAAGAAAGGAGAATTTTTATGAACGAACAGAATCTGTGTCCGCGCGCCGAGCATCCCAATCCGCAATGGGAGCGCTCCAATTGGAAAAACCTCAACGGTGAGTGGATGTTTGAAATCGATAACGCCAAGAGCGGCGAGGAAAGAGGACTTCCGAACGCCGAGACGCTGAATGGCAAGATCATTCTCCCGTTTTGCCCGGAATCCGAACTGTCCGGTATCGGAGAAAAGGATTTTATGTACTGCGTTTGGTACAAAAAGGTACTTTCCTTTGACGAAAAAGACCTTTGCGGCAACCGTGTGATTTTCCACGTCGGCGCGGCGGATTTTGAAACCAAGGTATGGGTCAATGGCAAGCTTGCGGGGATGCCCCATCTTGGCGCATTCGTTTCCTTTGAATATGATATTACCAAGCTCCTCGTCGCGGGAGAGAACACCGTCACCATTGCCTGCTACGATGATACCAGACATCCAAGACAAGCGGGTGGCAAGCAGTCCTTGCGCCACAATTCCTACGGCTGTTATTATACACGCACTACGGGTATCTGGCAGACCGTTTGGTATGAGATCGTGCCCGAAACCTATCTTAAGTACGCACGCATCATTCCCGACCTTGAAAATTGCTCGGTTTCGGTCAATGCGGAGCTGTGCGGCAAGGGCGACCTTTCGGCAGAGGTTTACTACCGCGGCAAAAAGGTCGGTGAGGCATCCAAAAAGAACCTTTCCGTTACGGGACAGCTTGAAATTTCGCTTTCCGAAAAGCACGTGTGGGACCTTGGAGACGGTCAGCTTTACGATATGATCCTTCGCTTTGGTAAGGATGAGGTCAAAACCTATTTCGGCTTGCGCTCGATCGAATTGCGCGACGGTAAATTCCTCCTCAACGGCAGAAGCGTGTTCCAACGTCTGATCCTCGACCAAGGCTTCTATCCCGACGGTATCTGGACCGCACCCACCGAGGAAGCACTTCTTCGAGACATCAAATGCAGCATGTCCGCAGGCTTTAACGGCGCACGTCTGCACGAAAAGGTGTTTGAACCGAGATTCCTTTATCACTGTGACCGCGAGGGCTACATGGTTTGGGGCGAGTACGGTAACTGGGGCTTTGACCACAGCACCACCGAATATATCCACCTGTATCTTTCCGATTGGTTGGCAGCCGTCCGTCGCGACTACAACCATCCCGCCATCATCGGCTGGTGTCCCTTTAACGAAACGTGGGATACCAATCTTGCATGGGATGTGAGCAACGTGCAAAGACGCGCGCAGAACGATGCGGTTCTGCGTACCATGTACGAGCAGACCAAGGCGTTCGATCCTACCCGTCCTTGCATCGATACCAGCGGAAACTTCCACGTGGTAACCGATATCTACGACGTACACGACTACAATCAGGACCCCGTCACTTTTAAAGAGAATTACGATAAGCTCTATCTGAAAAACGAGCTGTATGATCAGGTTCTGAACCATCATCCGTGGCGTCAGCAATGGAAGGGTGAACCTGTGTTCATCTCCGAATACGGCGGCATCGGCTTGCAGCTGCCGGACAACAACGGTGACCGTGCCAAGGCTTGGAGTTATGGCAAATCCACACACAGCTACGAGGAATTCTACGAGAGATACAAGGGACTGACCGATGCCATCCTCGACAATCCCCGTATGCTCGGCTTCTGCTATACCCAGTTGACCGACGTCGAGCAGGAGCAGAACGGACTCTTTACTTATGTTGGAAGAAAACCGAAGTTCGACCTTGATGTTCTCACCGCCATCAACACCCGCAAGGCGGCAATTGAGGATTGATAAGGGACACCGCTTTACGGGGAGAAATTTTTCCAAAAAGTTTCTCCCCGTAAAAATCCCCTCTGAAAACTAACTTTCGGGAGAAGTCGGAGGCCAAGGCGGTCTTAGGAAGACAA
>JAZQXI010000184.1:0-25444 GCA_045632805.1 Eubacteriales bacterium
ATACCAAGCCTGCGGCTTGGATAAAAGGGCGGATTCAGAACCGAACTTCGGCGGAGTCGAGATGCGGTACGTTATATGTTTATGCCACATTTCCGCCTCGTCTGGCAAAATGCGGGGGCATTTTGCGTGCGGTCGAATCAATCGCCATAGTACACCCTAAAAAAGAACAGATGCCATGTGGCATCTGTTCTTTTTTTTGGCGCACCATGGCGGATTCGAACCGTCGACACCAAGCGTCGGAGGCTTGTGCTCTATCCAGCTGGGCTAATGGTGCATATTGTTGTTGCGGTATCGCAACATTGGTATTATATCATATATTTGCCTTGATTGCAAGCGCTTTTTCATAAAAACGGAACATTTTTCAAAAAGCTCCCCCTTCTGCCGATTGACAAAAGGGGGGGAGCTTTTCTTATTTGAATTATGCCTCTTCGCCGTCCAGAGGATCTTCCTCACCGGCAAAAGCGTCACCGCTTGTGGTCAGTACATCCTCGTTCTGCAGTGCAAGGATGATGATTTCAGGCTCAAGATAGCTTTTGATTTCGTTTTTCATGATATATATTACTCCTTTTTCTATTATGCAATGTTCATGTATGCGGCTGCGGACAGTCCGTAGTTATAGGTTGCTCTTGCAAGCTTTGCCATGGGGGTCAGGATGCCGTTACCGTCAGTCTTGTTCTGCATGCTGTAGACGTATGCCGCAACGCTGTACTCCAGATACTGCTGAGAGCGCGGCGTCGTGCTGCTGCCGGTTGCTCTGGGAGCAAACAGCTCGATGCAGTACAGATCTTCAAACTGCGTTGCAGAGATCGGATCCATCACCAAGAGGTAGGTGGAGGTTGCTTCATCGATCAGCGTGCAATCGGAAAGGGTATATTCGATCTCTTCGCCCGTTACGTCATTGAGAACGCTGATGTAGAAGGTATCATCGGTCATGCCGGGAGCCGTAAACTTGAGGTAGAGGGAGTTGGTGTAATCAAAGTACATACCAATAGCCTTCATCTTGACGTCATCGCGTCCGCTTTCCTCAATCATTTTCACGGTATCGGTCAGCTCTGCGAATTCGGTCTGACCCGTTACGTTTGCGTTTACAAGCGCATTGGTCTTGTAGCCGCGGTAGAGCTGTGCCTGTGCGCCATACTCCAGCATGTCAGCGATCAGAGTGACCATAGCCGCATACTTTTCAGCGCTGATGCCAAGCTCCTCAGGGGTGTAGGCGAGCAGCGCGTTGCAGTAAGCCAGAACGCTGTAATCCTCGTAGGAATCAAGGACCTCGCCGTTGAGCATCAGCTCAGCGCCGATGAGGTCGCCCATACGCTGGGGAGCCAGACCCTTAAAGGTGTAAACGTACTCGCCTGCGTTCTCGGTTGCAACACCGTCAACAAGTGTCTCGTTCTCGCCAAGGGTGAACTTCATCTGTGCGCCCTCGTGGCTGGGATCAAGCTGTGCGTAATAGTTGACCGCGATGTCGGTGGAAAGGGACATGGATGCGTCGGTGATCTCGGAGTGGGGTGCAACAACGGATACGTTACCGTCGATCACCTGCGTGGAAACAGCCTGGAGATCCACGTTGGAGCACTCGCGAACAATGATTTCAACGGGGTAATCGTTGCCTTCAACAGCGGCTTCGTTCACGGTAAAGACAAGCTTCAACAGCGTGCCGTTTACGGTGGTGTTCGCACCGGATGCGGTCCAGACGTAGTTTTCCGCAACCGTGGGAGCGGCGGAGAAGACCGTACCGTTTTCATATCTTTCCAAGGTCAGTGCATTGGCATCGTATTTCAGAGTGAGAACGATTCCCGCGATGCCGGGGTTGTTCGAGACATCAACCAGAACGGTAACTTCGCTACCCTTGGAGGCGTTGGTTTGTGTAACGGTGAGGGTCAGGGGAGTTTCTTCTGCGAAAACAGGCAATGCAAGTGCCATGAGCATGCAGAAGGTGAGAAGTACGGATAAAACTTTTTTCATGATGATTTTGATTCTCCTTTTTTAATTTTTGGGACCCAACACGACGCCGGATTCTCCTGTGTCGTAGTTGTAGTCGGCAAGATAATTGTTGAGCAGAACGGCATCGTTGAGGTTGACCGTTCCGTTTCCGTCTGCGTCCGCGCCGTCGGATACCGTGACCGTGGACGAGCCCGTGTCATAATCGTAGTGCGCGAGGTAGTTGCGGATCAGGACAGCATCGTTGAGGTTGACCGTTCCGTTCCCGTCCGCGTCACCGTAAAGGAATGCGGGAGGCTCCAAACGATCGATCGGCTCGGTTTTGGTCGCTCCGCAATCCGAGCAGGTGTAGGTCATAACGCCTTCCGCGTCATAGGTGGGAGGTGTTGTAACCTCGCCTGCGTTCCATCCGTGAGGGGCATATTCGGACTCGTTGCAGGCGCAATGTTTGACGTGCTGCGTGTCGCTGAAGGGTTCCCAATCTCCAAAGGTGTGACCCGGGAGCTTGTCTGTCAGCGTGGTGTAGGTGGCGCCGCACAGGTTACAGATGTGAGTCATGACTCCGTTCTGTGTGTGCGTCGGGGGAGTGGTGAGCGTAGCGCTCAAGATTTGGTGATATTGGAAGGTGTAGGTTCTTCCGCCATCCCATGACGTTCCACGCGACATCCCGTTCCATTCCGCCTCGTTGCCGCAAAAGATCACGGTGTTCAGGCTTGAGCAACCGTTGAACGCTTGCGCATCGATCTGCGTGATGCTGTTGGGAATGATCACACGGCAGAGTGTGGTGCAACTCGCGAAGCTACCGATTGCGGTAACCGGCTTTCCCTTGTAGATAGCGGGGATCTCCAACGTATCGGGTGCCTTGTTTTGATAGCTCGTGTTGAGTGAGACCTTGTAGCCGCCCGAGAGCGACGTAAAGGTCAGACACTGCGTTGACACGTCCGCGTCGGCAAAGGAATCGCCGAGGGCGGGGTCGGAGCTGTCAGCGAACGAGGTAAATCCGATCATGGAAATGATCGCTATTGGAACAAGGAGAAAGGCAAGAAGCTTTTTAAGAGTGTTTTTTTGCATGTTTTCCTCCTTTTTTATAATGATCTATTTTATCCTCGCGGGCCCAATACGACGCTGGATTCACCGGTGTCGTAATCGAAGTGCGCAAGGTAATTGTTGAGGAGGACCGCGTCATTGAGGTTGACCGTTCCGTTTCCGTCCGCGTCCGCGCCGTCGGATACCGTGACCGTGGACGAGCCCGTGTCATAATCGTAGTGCGCGAGGTAATTGCGGATCAGGACAGCATCGTTGAGGTTGACCACACCGTTTCCGTCCGCGTCGCCGTAAATGAAATCAATGACCGAGAGGGTGCCGGAGACTGACACAACGCCAACTGCATCCAAATCAGTATTGCTGCATTCTCGCACAAGCGCTTCAATCGTGTAGTTGCCGAGAGGAGCATCTTCGTTCACGTCAAACGTAAGCGTCACAAGCGTTCCGTTTTTGGTAGAGTTGCCTGCGCTGTTCAGTACAATGTTTTTGGCATTGGTGATCTCGTTGAAGATAGAACCGTTTGTGACCTCGGTGAGTGTCATAACATCGGTGTTGTATTTGACAGTCAATACCATTCCCGCGATTCCGGGATTGTTTTGCAGATTGATTTGAACCGTTACAGATCTTCCTGCCGTAGTATTTTTGGTCTCTACGGTAAGGCGGGGAGCGTTTGCGGGAATTTCGAGCGGAGGAATTTCTTGGGTTTGAGTTGTGCCGCAGTCCAAACAAGCTTTGGTGAGTTCGCCTGCCGTGCTATATGTCGGCTCAACAGTTACAGTTCCTTCGTTCCAAGTATGGTCGGCATACTCTGTTTCGCCGCAGGCGCACGAGCGGGAGTGCTGTGTGTCGTTGTAGGGTGTCCAATTGCCGAACGGATGTTGATTCAGTGTGGGAATTTCTTCGTGACCGCTGACGTATGTTTGGCAATCGTTACAATAGAGTCCGTCGGTATATCCTACTTGGTTACAGGTTGCATCGGTAGAACCGATTGAAACGGTGTTGTCATGAGTACATATCACATCCATTTCAACGGTA
Source organism: Eubacteriales bacterium (assembly GCA_045632805.1). Lineage (GTDB taxonomy): Bacteria > Bacillota > Clostridia > Oscillospirales > CAG-272 > UMGS1865. The sequence continues at coordinate 4,021 of JAZQXI010000184.1, forward strand.
GCAGTCAAGCCTTCATAAGCAAAGGTGACGGTTGCTTTTCCTACGTTTGAGAAATCAAAAGGCTCGATATATTCCTTGGCTTCATCATCACTCAAAACTTTGGAGGTTCCGTTGTTATACTTGACAAGCAACATCAAACCGTTCAGATCCAGTTCCGTATCATTGATATTGTAAGTCGTTTTGCTCGGTTTGGAAAACAAAACCAGATCCTCTGCTTGTACCTCGTCCACGGTTACCGTAAAAGTATCGGACAAAGTAGTACCGTATCCCGTCGCATACGTAACGGTCAGTGTCTGTTCGCCGGTTTGATCGCTTTCAAAACCGCTGACCGTATAGCCGTTTACTTCATTGCCGTTGTTATCTCTAACAATCAACCCGTCAAGGTTAAGCGTTTCTCCAACGTAATAATGCGTTTTGCTGGGCGGAGCACCGACAATTGGATTTTCGGTTGTTCCTATATCGGTTGTGACGCTTATTGAGGATAGTACATACGTAGTCGCTACATTTTCTTCAACGTTGTTGCTTTCGGTGTCATTTGGAATGGCAAAATAAGGAGCTTCCTTTTCAATGTCGGAACCTAGTTCCCCATCGCCGTGGGCGGTTGCAGTTAATTGATTATTATATATGTAGCAATTACTTATTTTTTGATTGTTTTTTGCGACCAGACCGGCACAATATGTTTGAGCTTCACCTATTGTCCAAAGAAGACCTTTAGAATATGTATAACATTTTATTTGATTATTCAACGATGAACAATTGGTTACGGTTCCATCATTGCTTCCTACAATTCCTCCCGAATAGGCATAGCATTTTGCTGGAGAATTGTCTTGTGGAGTTTCTGAACTGGCACGGACAGCGGATTTTTGTACCAAGCAATTTTGAATCGTGTTGTAATTTCGCCCCACTATTCCGCCGGCAAAACTGAACAGTTTACAATCAAAGGTTTGATTGATGTTTCGCCCAGCATAAATATCCACTTGGCTAACCGTACAATTTTCAATCGTGCCGTGGTTCACAGCGCAGATTCCGCCGGCAATCAACTCGGTGTTATAATTGGGACCCGCTGCAATCGTGGCAAGATACTCTCCGGAATCAGAGGTGCCGCCTATTGTTAAATTCTTTACTTGAGCATTTGCCGCAACTTCTTCAAACAAGCCTGCATTTGAAGTTACAGACATCTTAAACCCATATATTGCATATCCGTTTCCGTCAAATACGCCGGTCAGTGTGCCCAAGGGAGAGAGCGTTGCTCCTTCAAAATCGATATCCTCAATCAGTTTAAAACATGCTCCGTCATCTTCGTCGACGATTTGTTCAAGCTCTGTTTTGCCTGAAATGAAATCTTTTTTGTTTGAAATGAGATACGGACAATCTTCAATGCCCATTCCGCCGCTATATTTGCGTTCTGCGATGTCAAAGTCCAAATGATAACATTCGACACCGTTATAATACATGGTAACGGTGAGCTTTTCGCCTACGTTGCCGATAACGTTAACCACACCCGTATTTGTCACAGTGGAAAGTGCGGGAATTTCCTTGCCTTCTGCGTCAAATTGCTGTATGCCGAATGTAAATGTTCCTTCCTTGAACATTTCTCTGAACATTTCAGGCATCAGGTTCATATAAATGATATCCCCGGTTGAAACGTCGTTGTTGATTCTACACCAATACTCATCTGTGAAAGAACCATAATGAGGAGGGTAATTTTCAGCACTAAAGTCCCCTGTGGAAACCTGTTCTATATAGGGAATCGTGTATATTTCGCTTCTGTCTCCGAGTTCATATGTATATGAACTTTCAAGATTTAAAAGAAAGGCAATATCCGAAACAAGCTTATTGGTTACATCCGTTTGTGTCTCAACACTCGTTTTAATGCCTGCTTGTATATCGGAATCGGATATGAGGTGGTTTGAACTATTGAATGATACGGTATAAGAATGCTTGCCATTTTGTTGCATCTCATTTAGTTGATATGCATAACAAGCATTGAGGCATTGTTCTGCAAGCAGATATGTATTATAGATGTCAAGCGCAAATCCTACACAGGATTCTGCAATTGCTGTATCAGCCAAGCCCTCGTTGGAGGCACTAACCACTTTATATGCATATAAAATTCTGGGCAAGGAACATATGGTATCCTCGTCATTGACCTTGGTGGAAAAGCCAATGGTCATTTTGCTTCTCATTTCGTCAATGGGATTATAGTTTCCTCCGGAAATAGCATAAGTTAGCGTGTTATATAGACTATCGTATTTATCTTTGATTAGCATTTTTCGCTCTGAAATCAGCTCATTATCGCCGCTAAGCACGGCTTTATCATAATCATCGTAAGCGGTATTCAAAGCGTTAATTTCTTTATATAGGTTTGTCCTAAATGCATCGTAATTAAAGTTGCTTCCAACTCCGTAAAATGCATTTAGATATGTACGCCATTCTGCCTCCGTAGCAGTATCCTGTATAAACTTTGCTAACTCAGTATCGGAGTCACGAACAACATCAGAAAGTTCGGTAATGATGTTGTTTTCCATCTCATTTAGATGGTCGTGAACGCCATCGATCATCTTTCCCACAGCCTCAATTGTTTTTTCTGATTCGGATGGTCCGGGTAGTTGTATTCCAAAATAGGAGCAGGCCAAATTCAAAGCTGTTTCGCCAACTTTTTCATACCATTGTTTGGTATCGTCGTTCCATCCAACAATCTGGGTGTACAAATTAACAGCAAGATTCCCCGTTGTTCCAACAATCCCCTTTGCTGTACCAACGCCTGCGGTGAATTTCTGCCATTTGGTTTTTTGCTCGGGGGTATTAAACGTATTATAAATAGTCGTGTATCGATTGTGAATCCGATATTCTGTTTGGTATTTGATACTGGTGCTAAAACTATAATCTATATCAATATTGGTGTTTCCCGTCTCCTCCGCAAAGACCGGCACACTGATGAGTGACATCAGCATGACTGCTGCCAAAAGTGCAGCCAATGCTCTTTGAAAGGTTGTTTTTTTCATGGTTTCCTCCTTTTATATATAATGATTGATCGGACTCATCCTCGCGGGCCCAATACGACGCTGGATTCACCGGTGTCGTAATCGAAGTGCGCAAGGTAATTGTTGAGGAGGACCGCGTCATTGAGGTTGACCGTTCCGTTTCCGTCCGCGTCCGCGCCGTCGGATACCGTGACCGAGGACGAGCCTGTTTCGTAATCGAAGTGCGCGAGGTAATTGCTGAGCAGGATCGCGTCATTGAGGTTGATCACACCGTTTCCGTCCGCGTCACCGTACAGGCAATCGATCACACTCAGCGTTCCCGCAACCGTTGCCATGTCAACCGCTTCCAGCGCATTGTTGCTGCATTCGCGCAGGATCGCTTCCACTTGATAGTCACCCTCGGGGGCGCTGTCAAAAATTTGGAAGGTCAGCGTTACCAAAACACCGTTGGCGTTCGAGTCGCCAAGTCCTCCGTTGTTCAGAACGATGTTGGTTGCGGATGTCATTGTTTGAAGGATCGTACCGTTGGTGACGTTGATCAAGGTCATTGCCGAGGTGTCATAACGGAGCGTCAGGATCATTCCCGCAATACCGGGGTTGTTTTTGAGGAGAAGATTGACCGTCACTGTTCCGCCAAGGATCGCGCGAGCGTTTTCCACCACGACCTGAGGGCTTTGCTCGGTAACGGGCAGAGGATCGATGTCCTCGGTGTAGCTCTCGCCGCAGGGACAGGTGTAGGTCTTAACCCCCGACGCGGAATAGGTCGGAGCGGTTGTCACAGTACCCTCATCCCATTCGTGATCGGTCAGCTTTTCAACCGTCTCGGTGTAGCTGTCTCCGCAAGGACATGTGAAGGTCTTAACGCCCTCGGTCATATGCGTAGGCTCGGTGGTAACGGTACCTTCATCCCATTCGTGGTCCGGAACCGTAGTGATGAAGAGCGTTATTGTGGTTTGGCATTGTGAGCAATACGCGGTGCCGGCTCCCTCGCTCATGTGGGTCGGAGGGGTGGTGATGTTGCAATCAAGGTACGTAGAGTACACGTCGTCGCAGACCGAACACCTGCAATAATGGTATACGATGCGCATGTCGGAAGAGATCGGAATGAAGTCTTGCGTACATTGGTAAGTGTGTTCACCCGTTGCCGCAATCGTTTCGGTCTTTGTCTCACCGCAGGGGCAGGAATAGGTCATCACGCCCGTATCGACACAGGTCGGCGCGGTGGTAACAGTACCATTGTCCCATTCGTGTTCCTCAAGGCGGGGAATGAAAACGGTGATGTGATTGTTGCATTCATCACAGGTTGCGCTTCCCGTTCCTTCATAGAGATGTGTTGCGGGAGACGTAACGGTGTAGGGGATCAAATTGGTATATGTAAATGCGCAAATGGTACATACACAGGAGTGCATGACGACTCCAGGTGCGGTGGAAGAGGGATATTCGATATAGGATCCGGAGGGATATTGATGCTCACCCGTTGCCGCGATCGTTTCGGTCTTTGTCTCACCGCAGGGGCAGGAATAGGTCATCACGCCCGCATTGGCACAGGTCGGCGCGGTGGTAACGGTGCCTGCATCCCATGAGTGACCCGTTGCGGGGATGGTTTCTTCCATGACGTGACCGCAGGTGGTGCAGGTAAAGGTCTTAAGCCCTGCGTTGTCGCAGTCGGGGGAAGTAACTTCCACCCACTCGCCAACGTGAGAGAGCTGATAATAATCGTCCGTCCATGTTTCTGTTGCAACGGAAATTCCACAGGAACAGGTGATGCGTGCTTGGCGTTTTTGACCGCAAACGGGAACCAAGGTTTCCATTTCAAACGTGTGCGCATGTGCCTCGGGAATGGGGGCGCCACTGATCGTTCCTGTGTAGGAGTTGGTTTTGGTGGTTCCCCATTCGAGGTATGCGTAGTTGGCTTGCACGGTGTCGACCGAAGCTGTGCAATCAAGCATTGTAGCGCTTCCGGCACCAACCAAGGGACCGACGATGACACCTGTGTAATTTCCTGAGAAGGAGCTTACAAGGGATGCTGTAATATTTGAATATTGAAGGGTTCCGCTGTTGTATCCAACCAAGCCGCCTACGTACCCTTGGAAATCGGGATAGCAGCGGAAGGAAATGTCTTTGATGTTCACGGCATCTCCGATGAACTCACAATAGGCGATGGTGCCCTCGTTCAGTCCTGCCAAGCCGCCGCCCTTGTTGGCGCAGTTGGAATAAAAAGAACCGATATAGCTGCATTTTTCGATTCTGCCGTAGTTGTTGGCTACCAAGCCGCCCGTGTTGAGGTCGGTCATACCCTTGCTGTTGACGGTGCCCTCAATGCGGCAGTTGTAGAGGACGCCGTGATTTTGATACGCAAAGCCGGCTTTCGCAACCAGCTCGCTGTTTTCGCGGATCCTGAGCGTCAGATTTTCGATGAGACCGTAATTCGAGTTGGTAAAGCCAGCGATTTGAACGCTTGCATAGACGTTGTTGATCGCATATCCCTGCCCGTCAAAATGACCGCGAAAATCACCGATCGAGATCATTTCGCCCTGCAAGGTAATATTTTGTGTCAGACAGTAGTAAGCGTCGTTTGCAAGCTCGGGGATCGCGTGGAGCGCCGCCTCGCTGTCGATTTGATAAGGATCATCCTTGGTTCCGCTGCCCTCTACGCATGCGAACAAAAAGGTTTGCACTGCGCCGTAGATTCCGTTTTTGTAGGTAACGGTTTGCAGCGTGGAGGTGTCTCCGATTTGGAACGGAGCGGTATATTTTGTGCTTGCGATCGTGGGAGCGGTACCGTCCAGCGTGTAATAGATTTCTGCCGTCGGATCATCACAGGAAAGTGTCACCGATTCGGCACCTTCCAGCAAAACGTTTGTTTTAGAGGGGGTGACCGTTGCGTTGAGGGCGCGGATCAGAACGGGGTAGCCATTGTTTTTGTTGGCGGTATCCGTGACCCACTTGGAGTCGACCGACACGGTGTTGCTGTTCAGGGTTGCCACAAAGTCCTCGGTCTTCATGTCCGCGGTGGCATAGCCGCCCGTTGCCGTTGCGGTGTAGGTGTCGGAATTAAAGTAGGAGTTGGTCACAGTTCCCAGAGTGATGGGATGCTGTGTACTGCTGCCGTAGCGGCTGCTACCCGTGGCGGAGACCGAAACGTCTGCATAGCAATTGATTACTTTTCCGCCCGATGCAATTCCGCCGGCGTGTGAGCCGAATCTGCAGTACAAGCTCACCGAGCCAAACGCCGCACAATTGATAATCGTACCACTGTTCGGACCGGAAATGATTCCCGCGTAGTTAGCATAGTGGTAATCTTCATCACCGGCGGAGTATCCGCTACAGCTGTTGTTGATTGCGCCCGTGGCAATGACACCGCTAATGAATCCCTGATTTTCATTACAAACAATACCTGCGTACGAAGCGCCGGTGTTCGTTCTTGTTACTGTATCCGTGTAATAAAAATTTTTCAGCGTTCCCTTATTGGTGGTAAAGAAATGCGTTTGCGCGGTGATCTTGTGAAAATCACCGTCCAGATTGGCATTCAATACACCTGGAACGTAAGAGGATGTCAGCGTAATATCGCTGTCAAGCTTGATGTAAACGCCCGCCGTATTGTAGGACGCAAGCAGAGAGACCAGCTCACTTTGCGTGGAAGCGATATACGGATCTGCTTCCGTGCCGCTCCCGCCATAGGTTGCCGCGGATGCCGGGATAACGGTCATCGGGAGCATCGAGAGCAGCATTACGTAGCAGAGTACAATGGAAATGACTTTTTTCATACCGTTCTTCATCGTTTTTCTCCTTCAGTGATTAAAATTGATGAATGATCGCGTCCAATAGCCGAGAGCGTTCGATTAAAAATGCCGTGATCTGTTGCAGTTGATCGGTTTGATTCATAGGGATGTTGGGGTATAGGTTCAGTTCTTCGCGATAGCAGGATGGTGGAATCCCTTCTATGAATTCCGCGTAATGCGCGATGATGTTCTCGTTCTTTAAAATGCTGCCGCGCAATTCCAGATAACGGCTTTTAAACTCGGCTGTAAAGCAGTTCAAAAGCTTATCCCAGAGCAGATTTTCCGTGCCCGAGGAGAGAATGCCCGATTCGGATACGGATGGGAGAGCGAAATTCGGTTCCAGATAAGCGCTTCCGTCAAACGCCAGCCCACACGCCGTGTCAAGGTCGTACATATTGGGGATCCATTGCGTTCCGTCATAGGTCAAGAGGATCATGTTTTTGGAGAAGTTGTCGGTGACGCCAAGCACGTATGCTGTGATCAGGTAATCGATCGCCGCATCGACGTCAAGATGTTTTCCAATGCCTGCCCGAAACGCCTCGCCGTCGTTTTCCTTGACAAAACGCAACAGCGCGTTCATGCGTTCATAAGGCCATACGTCGTTGTCCTTGTAGGAATATTCCAAATCGAAAACGGACTTTTTGTCCTCATCTGTCATCTCGGCTTTGAAGTTTGCCGCATCCGAACCCGCGCTGTTGATGACGAACATGGCTTCGTTTTCATCGTCCGCGATTTTGTAGGTGTCCTCGTCCTTGGCAACGTTAAAGGTGTAAAGCCCTTGATACGCTCCGTTGATGAACAGCGCTACGGGGAAACCGTCGATCGCACCGTAATGCTCCAAGCTTGCGATGTTTTCATTGATCTGTTTTCGGGATGCCACGACCTCGCTCCAGATATTTGCGGAAACGACGTTTCGGGCACTGCTGTAATCGATGTAGTTGGCTTTGAGACAATATTTGTGCGTCGGCTCCCAATCGTTGACCGAAATTTTGTTTTTGGTGCCTCTCGATTCATTTTCATAGAACTTGATGGTGTAATTCTTTTTTTCGAACATCATCGAGGTATGTCCCTGATATTTGATCGCTGCGTAGGATTCCACCCGTTTGGCGTCCTCAAAATAGGTTGCTTTCATCATACACTCGGTGGTTTTGGAAATAAGCTCCACGGAGCCGTCCAAATAGAGCTGGGGAAGCTTGACCGTGGCGTTGATCTGCTCCACGATCTCCTCGCCGCACTTTTTGCAATGCTTTTTCCTCTCCCCGACCTTAAATTCCGACGCTTCCTTGGTTGTTACAAAATCGCTGTAGAGATGGTCGCATGCGGCATCTGTTTGATTGGTCGCAAGCACAATACCGATCACAGTCCCCGCGATCAAAACGGCAAACGTGCCCAAAATGATCCAAAGACTCCAATCTTTTTTACTTTGATTCTTCAATGTCACGCCTCCCATCTGATCAGAATGCGGGATTACAGCAAAAAACGCTTGATGGAACACTTCCCATTATAGCTTATTATACAACTATTATATTAAAACTTCAATAGGGAATCAAAAAAATATTTATAAATAAATAAAATAATTATATTTTACCCGTTATCAGCACGCAAAAAAAGTGAACCCAATGCTTTTTTGCATTGGATTCACTCCAACTTGTCGGCCAAGGATTTCGCACTGTCAAAACAGACAAAAGTTTTCGCCCGCCTTTTTCAAAAGACGGCGCGGTGGAGCACTGCAAAAACTCCCTTCGGGAGTTGAGAGATTGGATAAATCCAATCTCCCCGCCTCCTCGGAGAGCACGTTAGTGCTCTCGAATTCGCTTGCGAATTCTTTCTCCTGCAGACGGCGAAATTTCCCTTGCGGCGTTTCTTTTTGTTAGCTTTTTCTTTGCGCCTTCCGCATGAAAAGAAAAAGCGGCTATGGGATTGAAGCAATTCAATCCTTTGCCTGCCTTTGATCAGTGCTTTTAAAAGATCCCACTACGAAAACGCAGTGGGATCATCCGCAAAATAATATTTGATTCTCCCGACTCACTTCACAATCGGAAGCTCGAGCACATCCTTGGGGGGACGAACCGTCCAAAGGCCGCCGGTAAAATCGGGGATCGCCTGGGGCATTCCGCCTGCGGCAATGGATGCCGCGGAAAGAGCGGTCACGCACATCCAAGATGCTGCGTCATAGACGTCAACAGGCATCTCGGAACCGGATTTGAGCGCATCGATAAAGGCGCGGAATTCCACTCCGTCCATGCCGCCGTGTCCGCTTGCAATGTCCTCGGGCGTGATGTTTTTCCAAGCGGCGGGAAGGTAGTCTTTTTCAAAACGTGATGCGTTATTGACCACTTTTTGGTAGTATTCATGCGTTTCCCACAGCTCGGGATCTCCGTCAAGGTAGACCGAATTGGTTGCTTGCTCGTAGAGACCGCGTGTGCCGCGAAGCGTGAATTCGCGTGCGTAGGAGCGGGGAAGGGTGGTGTCAAGACGGAGCGTGATGGTCGCGCCATCGGCACAGGTAATGATCGTGTTGACGATATCGCCTTGGCGGAATTCCTTTCCGACAAGATCCGGATAGCGGTCGGCGTTGCGGTTGATGTAATCCTTCATACCGACCGACTTGGAGGCGACCGAAACAAGGGAGAGCATCTGGTTACCGCGATTGATGTTGAGCGCTTTTGCGATCGGTCCCAGCTCGTGCGTGGGATAGTTTTCGCAGTTGCGGGAGAGATAGTTGCGCAAGCGGTAGTGGCGCTTTTCGTTTCCGCTCGCGATCTCCTCGGCAAGGTAGTGTCCGTAACAGCCGTGACAGTGTACCAATTCCCCAAGCAGACCGTTGCGCAGAAGCGAGGTGCCCAGCAACTCGGTCTTACCAAAGCAGCAGTTTTCCATCATCATCAAAGGCGTGCCTGTCGCTTCCTGCGTGCGCACCATTTCCCAAAGCTTTTCAATACTGTAGGCACCGCCAACCTCGAGCGCTACGGGAATTCCTTTGCGGAGCGCGTCGATCGCGATCTCTACGTGCGTTTCCCACGAGGTAGAGACAAGAACGGCGTCAAGAGCCTCCATGTTGAGAATATCCATGTAATTGACCGATCCGAACGGACGTTTGCCTGTGCGCTTTTCCACCTCGGCAATTCCCGCCTCTACGCGGTCGGCATAATTGTCGCAAACGGCAATGACCTCGACGTCCGGCATGTTTAAGAGAATATCCTTCAGCAGTCCTCTTCCGCGATTGCCGTGACCGATGACCGCCATTTTTACTTTTTCCATCGTTTAACCCCTCCTTGGAAACGTATGAATTTCGGCGTTGCTTTCATTATAAACGGAAAACAAAGGGGTGTCAATAGAAAAAAGGACGAAAAAGCTTTGATTTTTGAGAAAAAAGCGTTTCAAAATCCGCAAATTCAACTTGTTTTGTTCCGATTTTACCATAATTTGGAATAAGAATTAGAATTATTAAAAATAAATGACGAACAACGGGAAAAAAGGACAGGAAAGCGCAAAAAACTCTGTAAAAAAATAAAAAAAGTAGCAAATGGGTATTGACATTTTGACGCTTTGATGGTATTATATTGATATGTATAGGCACTTCTATGCCCTTTTGGCGACTCGTGCGCGCAAATACGCACGCGAGAGGCTCAAAAAGGCATCGAAATCAAAACAACGAGTCCGCCGATTGCATAGCGGCGGAAATCCGAATACGAAAAGCGAGGTTTTGGTATGAAGAAAAAAATGTGCAACAGAGTTCTTGCCATGCTTCTGACCTTGGTGACCCTGCTGACGGTGCTCCCGATCAGCGCGTTTGCCGATGCATGGTTGGATGTGAACGCCGAGAACAAGCAGAACGGCAACGTGTCGACAAGCGACGTCACGATTACGCTGTCTGCAAAGAATCTCTTGGCTTACATCAAGAACAAGGATTTGCAGGGGCTGATCGACGGAATCTCCGTGAACGGTCTCAAGAACGTTTTCTCGGCAGAGGAACTGTTTGAGATCATTCCCAAGGAGCGTTTCGAGGAGATCGTCGACGCAGCGGCGTCGGATATCGATCCCGAGATGCTGATGGAGTATATCGATCTTGGCAAGTTGCTTGAGGGCATTGAAAAGTCCAAGCTGATCGAGCTTGTGCAGGGAATTGACGATCTGCAGAGCTATATCAAGGATTACGATGCGCTGATGCAATACATCGACGAGGATGCAATTGCGGATGCAGTGGATCTGATCGATACCGAGAGATTGGCAAACGATTACGCGACCGACCTGGTAGAGCTGGCTTTGGACCTCTCCGCCACGGAGCTTGCGGCAATCGTCAATATCAACGCGGCGGTTCACTTGGAGGGCGTTGATTTCGCAAAGGCGATCAACAAGGCGTATTTCGAGAATGAGATCGGATACGACAACCTGTTCAAGGAAGAGAACCACTTCATCAATATGGACGTGTTCCATGCCTATGTTGAGCGTGAATACAACGCGGGCAGATGGGGTCATGACGTCATGCACGCGGTCGTCAACAAGGGCGAATTCACCGATCTGCTGTTGGATGAACAGCACGTTGGTCGTGTTTCCGAGTTCATCGATAAGGCTGCTTTGCAGGACTTGGTCGAGGAGAAGCAATTTACCTATGCCCAGTTGAAGCAACGCGGCGTTTTGGTAGAGAGCGAACTGATCGATCTGCTGAAAGACAATGGCTATGCAAGCTTTAAGGCTTATGTGATCGAGGACGCGGCTCAAACGCTGCTGAAGGAGATCTTCCCGATTTCCGTATATCTGGAATACTGGAATGGCGCTTCCTTGGATCTCGACAAGCTGTTTGACGAGAAGAAGGATGAGATTCCTTATGATGAAGTCGTTAATAAGGCATTGGATACCAACGCAATGCTGTTTGGTGATGACTCCATTTACAGCCTGCAGGCGCTGATCGGCGCCGGGGCGGTGAAGCCTGTTGAGATCATCAAGGGCGACGATCCTTTGATCGACATCGAGGAGCTGGATACCAGAGAGGTCGTTCTGTACAAGGAACTGCTCTTTGGCCGTTATGATGCAAACGGTGATTTGGAGCTTGCGGCACTCTTTACGGTTGCCGAGCTGCTCGATCACCACGTATTCAACTTCCCCGCAATGTTGGGCGCGGACGGTCAGGAACCGCTCTTCTCTTTGGGCGAACTCTATGCAGAGAATATTATCAATGAAACGGCACTGATTGGAGCAGGTCATAGCTACGATCTGACTGTCGATATCAAGAATCTTGAGACCCAGTTGCTGGATTTGATGCATGCGGGCGATCTGTCTGCTGATCAAATCACGGCATGCCTTAAAAAGGATGCAAACAATAACATCGATTACGTTGCGGCTATCGAGGCAATCGGCGGCGTCGAAAAGGTTATTGAAGAGACCACTCTGACCTATCAGATCATTCTTACCGAATATGTAACCGATTTCGATGCGTTGATGCAGGAGCTTGGACTCGAAAGCATCATCGATAGCATTCTTGCCGATGGCAAGCTGCAGACCATCTTTGATATTGCGGGCTTGATTGAGGCGATTGGTATGAATGAGCTGTTGAAGCTCGTTGACGTCAAGGAGCTGATCGTACAGCTTTATAATAATGGAGGACTTGTTGCGCTCATCAAGTCTCTCGACCCCAATAAGTACATCAAATGCTTCAGTGATATTCTGAGAGATTTCAGCAAGAACGTTCAGGAAGTGAAGATCAACGGTGTCACCGTTACCGAAAAGCCGGTTTCCACGCTGCTCTTCTTCAACTCCGAAAAGCTGTTGGCTGCAATCCAGACGCTTGTTCCCACTCTTGAGGATCTCGCAAATCTGAGCGAGGACGGAAAGCTCCTTTCCTTCAGCTTCTCGATCACCTACGCTTCCGAAGCAACGGATGGCGAGTCCAAGACCAAGGAGTTCAACCTCAGCGTTAAGCTGGACGGCGGTGTGGACGAGGTCCGTGCTGCTGCGCAGAAGCTGCAGGCGTTGCTCAACAAGATTCTTACCTATCGTTATAGCAACGGTGAGCTGATGCTGCAGTTCAAGCTTCCTTCCGAATTCGCAAGCGCGATTAAGCTGGTTCTTGAGGAACTCGGCAATGATGCGGATCCCGAGCTCGTAGCTTTGAAGGATGAGCTGTTGGCGCTTTATGACGCAAACCTCACCGACACTGCGAATTTCTTCAATAATATTACCATCGGTCAGATCGTCACCATTTTGGAAAAGGTCGATTCTTCCGTATTCTCCAAGGCTTATAACAAGATCATGTCGACCAAGTATGTCGAGGTCGTTCTGAACTTGTTGGAAAAGATCACCAAGGTGGATCTGTCTGACGTTACTCCCGAGGCAGTTCTGAATAAGCTTGCTAACGTTACCGTTCCCACCGTGGAGCAGGTAGCACAGGCTGTTGAGAAGATCACGGGTCGCGATCTGCTTTCCAAGCTGCCCGCACGTATCGAGGGCGTTTGGGAAACCGCAGAGGGCGAAGTAATCACAGACCTCTTCAATCAGCTTGCTGCAAAGGCGGGTCTGGATGTTGACGTGAAGCAGGTGCTGAAGGATGCGGCTGCTTCGAATGATCCCTTCGCATATCTGTACGATACCTTCGTTGATATCGTTGAGAACAACGAGTCTGTTTACAACGCGGTCAAGGATCGCGTAATGGAGGTCGTGGACCGTCTCCTGGCTTCCAAGGTCGGCGAAAAGCTGGATGAGATCCGCGTTTCGGAGATCTATCGCGGCGAGAGCGTATTCGGTATGGAAGAAAGCATCGAATTCTCTCCCATGAAGGTATTGGAAAAGGCGATCGATAAGCTGATCGAGTTCGTACTTTCTAAGCGCGAATTCAACACCGAGTATCTGGACGAGGTTCGTGCCCTGCTGTTGGGTATGATGGTGGATGATACCGTGTCCGTCGGACTTGACGTCTCGGTATTGGTTAAGAATTTGTACGAGGCTTCCTTCTATGATGAGAACGGTAAGCTGATCGATCAGGCATTCCTGCCCAAGGGTACGGATCTGCTTTTGATGAAGGATTATGCTCCTGCCAACGTCGTCAATCGACTCCTTGGCTGGAAGGACGCACATTCCAATGTACTGTACAAGGATATGCCCGCAAAGGACGTTCACTTGATCCCCGAGCTTGATGACGGCATGGTTGACGTTGTCATTATCAATCCCAAGGACATGAGCGTTGCAGGTATTATCAAGCTGCCCGAGGGCGACACCCTTGCGGCATACGAGACGGAAATGCTCGACATTCTGAAGAGCAAGGCCGCTCTTAAGCCCACCGATACCGTTAAGTGGTTCGTTGTGGAAAACGGTGCCGTCAGCGAGACGGAATGGAATTTGGATCAAGCCGTCACCGAGGACTTGACCTTGGCATGGGAGATCATTCCCGAGGATCTCATCGTTACCATCGTTGATCCCAAGAACACGGATAAGACGCTTGCGACTTATCCTGTCAAGTACGGTGAAAACCTCCTGCCTTATGAGTCCGAATTGAACACACTGGCAGGCGCTACCGAGACCAAGCAGCCGATCTGGCACAAGGTCGTAAACGGTGTCGTTTCCGAAGAAAAGTATAACCTTGCAACCGCGATCGAGGGCAATTTGACCTTGACGTGGTCTTACCCCGAAGTTCCTCCCACGACCTATACGGTGACTCTCGTTGATCCCGAATTCAATTTGGTTACGACCTATGAGATCGTGGCAGGCGAGACGCTGGAGACACTCACCGAAGAGTTGGAGAACTATGCAGGCGCAACCGACACCAAGAAGCCCGCATGGTACACGGTAAAGGACGGCAAGCTGAATACCAGATATTCGCTCAATACGCCCGTAACCTCCGATCTGACCATCACCTGGAAGTATTTCAAGGTAACGGTTCTGAACTCCGCAGATCTTGACGGCGCTCCCATTGAAGTTCTTGAGCTTGGTGTGGATCAGAAGCTGTCGATGCCCGAGTATCAGGCAATCCTGGATGAGCTTTCCGGTGCAACCCCCGATAAGATTCCCGCATGGTACACCGTTGCAAACGGCGCATTGGATGCAAGATATAATCTTGACACCGTTGTTGACGACGATCTGACCATCACTTGGAAGTATTTCAAGGTCACCATTCTGAATCCTGCAAATCTGAACGGCACTCCTGCTGAAGTCCTTGAGCTTGGTGTTGGCCATAAGCTGACAGAGTATCAGGCGCTTCTGGATGAGCTGTCCGGCGCAACCGATGCCAAGAAACCCGCATGGTACACCGTTGCAAACGGCGCATTGGATGCAAGATATGATCTTGACACCGTTGTTGACGACGATCTGACGATCACTTGGAAGTATTTCAAGGTTACCATTCTGAATCCTGCAGATCTGAACGGCGATCCCGCTGAAGTCCTTGAGCTTGGCGTGGGTCAGAAGCTGACGGAGTATCAGGCGCTTCTGGATGAGCTTTCCGGCGCAACGCCCAACAAGATCCCCGCATGGTACACCGTTGTTGACGGCGCATTGAATGCAAGATATGATCTTGACGCCGTTGTTAACGACGATTTGACCATCACTTGGAAGTATTTCAAGATCACGATTCTGGATCCTACCAATCTGACCGGCACTCCCAAGAAGGAGTTCGAGATTGGTATCAACCACAAGCTGGAAGAGTATCAGGCAATCCTGGATGAAGCTTCCGGCGGAACAGAAAGCAAGAGACCCGCATGGTACACGGTCGTTAACGGCGCAATCGATGCAAGATATGATCTTGACACCGTTGTTAACGACGATCTGACCATCACTTGGAAGTATTTCAAGGTTACCATTCTGAATTCCGAAAATCTGAATGGTACTCCCGTTGAAATCCTTGAGCTTGGTCTTGGACACAAGCTGTCGATGACCGAATATCAGACGGTTTTGGATCAACTTTCCGGCGCAACTGCTCTTAAGACGCCTGCATGGTACACCGTTGTTGACGGCGCATTGGATGCAAGATATGATCTTGACACCGTTGTTGACGACGATCTGACCATCACTTGGAAGTATTACAAGCTCGTCATTGTGGATCCCACTGATTTGAACGGCGATCCTTTGGGTGTTTATGAGCTGGGTGTTGACCAAACGCTGGCAGATTACAGAGATCAAATGGAGCTGTTTGCAGGTGCGGCAGCCAAGAATCTGACCCCCGCATGGTATGCAGTGGTTGACAATGCATTGGATCGCAATGCAAAGTGGGATTTCAACACTCCCGTCAATGCGGATCTGACTCTGACATGGAAGTACTACACCGTAACGCTGATCAACCCCGATACCAAGGCTCCTATTTGGAACTTTGAGTTGGGTGATGGCGATAATATGAGCGCACAGATCGCAGAGCTTGAAAGCTTGGCAGGCGCTCGTGCAGACTTCAAGCCTGCATGGTACACCTTTGTATCGGGCGCGCGTGACGTTCGCATTTCGCTCACCGATACCGTAGTATGGGATATGGACATCACCTGGCACTATCCTGTTATCACGGTTCACGTTTATGAGCCTGACGTTCAGGACGAAAAGGTTGCTACCGAGTACTACACGGTTGGTATCAATACCATCCTTGGCAACTTTATGGATGCGCACATCGGCGATTTCCAAACCTACATTGATCATATGCCCGTACACTTGGGATGGATCTTTGACTCCTTCCACGCAGAGTGGGTAACGGGTCTTGGTACGGACTACTCCATCCAGGGCGATATCGTTATCAGCGTTGAGATCGTAAAGGATCGCGAAAACGCAAACATTAAGATCGACGGTAAAGACTACGGCGAACACTATGACTTCAAGTTCGAAAACGATACGCTTTACATCGTTAAGGATGAATGGGCGGACGACGTCGAGCTTTCCATTGGTTTGCCTCTGCTCCAAAAGCTGGCAACCTACTCCTATGGCTTTACCATGGAGACCGAGGATGCTGACGGATATTCCGTTTATTTGGACCCTGCGTTGATTCAGGCACTTGTGGGAAGACTGCAGACCGAATATGACGCAAACGGCTTGGAGTATGTTGATCTGTACTTTGACGCAGGCAGAAGCGACGGTTTCGTAGGTACTGAGTATGCGGCAAACAGCGGAGCGCTGTACTTCTCGTTCAGCTTCCTGTTTGGTGATACCGAGGACGGTGACTTCTTCCGGGAAGCAGGCGGTGTTGCAACCGTTCGCGTACCGTTCAGCGGTCAGAACGTTACCGGTAAGGTAAAGACCTTCGTTTACATCGATGGCGAGCGCGTCATGGATGGAAACATGATCTACGGCGAAAACTCCATCGTATTTACGACTGTTCACTTCTCCGACATTGTAGTTGTCAACAAGTATCAGTTGAACTACGCGAACACCCACCTGTGGGATGATTCGCTTGCAGGCTTCAACCTGCCTACGCTGAATAACCCGTTGGTTGGTACTTACCCGATCGCAAACGATGAGATGATGTTTGCGGCAGGCGAGGAGCTGACTCACGGCGCAATGGATTGGCTGGAGAGCGGTATGGCACTGCTGTATACCAAGATCGTTGGTGAGGATACGGAATATCACGAGGGTGATATCATCGTCATGCCCGCACGCGACATCACGTTGCAGCACACCGTAACCGCAAAGATCTACACCATCTACTTCTACATGGATGGCGCGTATAAGCACCACGTCGATTACACCAAGTTCGATACCGACCTTCCCACATGGAATGACGTATTGGCAATCGGTGCAACCTTGACGGATGCAGGTGTTGTAGGTGAATGGAGCGGCCAGTGGTCTGACGAGCTTGCGATCGATCCGCGCGACGTATATCTGTTCTTCGTTCCCGAAGTTGCAGAAAAGGAATTCACCGTAACCTTTACGCTCAAGGATGCTGACGGTAACGAGATCGCTACCATCACTCTGACCGCAACGGTTGCAGAGTGGCTGAATTCGAAGCTGGCAACTCTTGATGACGAGCTTCTTGCAGAGCTGGGCGATCTGAACGATCCTACCAAGGCAATCGTTTGGAAGAATGGCGACAAGGTACTCGCCGATTACACGCTGGCAGATTGGGAGACCCTCTTTGCAAGCGATGAAACCTCGATCGCATTCGAGGCAACTTATACGGATCGTAAGTACACCGTATACACCGATGGTAATGTCACGCTTGACCTTGAGGGCAACAACGCGATCGCAGGTACTGTGATCACCGTTACCCCCATCGAAAAGCTTGGTATGGTTTCCAAGGTAACCGTTATGATCAACGGTACCGAGGTTGCGCTTGTGGACGGTAAGTTCACGATGCAGGCGGCAGACGCTTACATCACCGTCTCCTACACGATTCAGATGCTCACCTACATCGACGTTAACGGCAACAAGACCGATGATCTGCCTTACGGCACGCAGGTGCTCTATCAGGTCAAGGTTCCCGCAGGCTACACGCTGATGCAGGATATCACGGCTCTGGAGGGCGCACCCAAGGGCTTGACGCTGATCTCCACCGCTCTGAACGAAAATGGTGAGCTGGTTCTGACCTATGCGTTCACTCTGACCGAGGAGACCAAGGACGTCAACCTTAAGGCATTTGATGCCAAGGTACAGGCGGTTATCAACGCATTGATCTATCAGAAGATCTATATTCTCAACGGTAAGCAGTATGCAACCGAGGCAGACGCAATTGCGAACCTGCCCGAGGGTGTGGTGATCAAGGAGTGGAAGCAGGGCATCTACAAGAACCTGTACTTCGCATCTCTTGAGTATATTGGAGAGGATAGCTCCGCATCGCTGATCGTGATGATCGTTGTGCTGGTACTGCTCGTCCTGATCCTGCTCATCGCACTGTTCTACACGCTGTATATCTGCGGTAAGCTGAAGCCCAACTGGTTCTTGAAGGTTATCACCGCAATCGTTTCCGGATTCTTTGCAGTCTGCATGGCAATTGCCGCAGCAGGTCTTGCGATCGCACGCTTCTTTGGCTACAGAGAAGAGGATATGATGGAAGAAACGGTTGATCTGACTCCCGATGCAGATGCGCTTGCTTATGCAACCGTTGATGAGGCTACTGAGGAAGCAACCGAGGAAACGACCGAGGAAGCAACGGAAGAAGCTACTGAGGAAGCAACCGAGGAAGTAACCGACGAAACCGATGGCGACGTAGCGGTTGACGTAATCGTCGAGGCAGAAAACGCCGAGGTCGAGCTCAATACCTCTGCGGACACGGAGGACGCAATCGAAGTGACCGTTGACGAGGCTGTTGAAGCTACGGAAACTGTCGAGACTGAGGCTGCTGAGGAAGCTGTTGAAGCTACGGAGACTGAAGAAAATGCAGAAGCTGTGGAAGAAGCAGAGACCGATGCGGTTGCAGAGCTTGTTGCAGAGACCGTTAACGAGGTGGTTGCGGAAGTAACCGCTGAGGAAACTGCTGAGGAAACTGCTGAGGAAGCTGCCGAGGAAGCTGTCGAGGAAGCTGTCGCGGAAGTTGCTGAAGAAGCTGCCGAGGAAGTTGCTGAAGAAGCAACCGAGGAAGTGACCGAGGAAACGACCGAAGAAGCATCTGAGGAAGTAACCGAGGAAAACACGAAAAAGAACGAAACGAACGAATAATTCCATCGGAATTGATCATTCGTAAACATTCTGTGCATCAGGGAAAACTTCGTTAGAGGTTTTCCCTTTTGCACATCAAATCAGCGAAATTAAAGGGAACGTATGAAATTTACACAACACTATACCGTAAAATGGCACGATACTGACAGCAACCGATGCGTGCGCCCAACCTGTCTTTTGATGTATATGCAGGAAACGGCAAATCTGCAATTGGCAGACGCAGGCGTTTCTTTGGATGCTCTGCGCGACGAAAAAGGCTTGGCGTTTTTGCTCAGCAGTATTTCCATTCGCATCTACGAGCCTTTGCATACGGGAGACGAGATCGACGTGCAAACCTGGGTTTGCGAGGGAAGCGGACTGCGTTATAACCGCTGTTTTCGAATCTTACATGGGGAAAAGGTTGCGGTGGAGGCATCCTCGGTTTGGGGATTGATGAATCTGCGTGAGCATCGGTTGATGCGCGCGGAGGAAGCGCCTTATGACCTGGAGGCAGAGCCTATCTTGGAATTGGATCTTCCGCGTCGGTTGCATTTGCCAAAGCGCGAGGAGATGGAAGAGGTGGGAAAGAGGCGCATTGTCTATTCCGACATTGACTATAACGGGCATATGAACAATACGCACTATCCCGATCTGTTTTGTGATTTTACCCCCGACATTTGCAATCGCCGCATCACGGGAATGATGTTCTCTTTCTTGCACGAGGCGGCATTTGGGCATACGCTGAACATTTTGCGGAGCGAAAATGCGGATGGTTTTCTGTTCCGTACCGTGAACGAGGAAGGGATCGTTTGCACCGAAGCGCTGATGTGCTCGGAGCCTTTCGTACTTTAAAAAACGCCAAAAACGCATATACGTGCGCAAAAAAACATCAATATGGCATTGTGACATCCATGAATGAACGGATGCGAGGAGAATGGGATGAAAGAGATCGTCAAAATCAAAAAATGGCAATTGCTCCGTTATCGGAGTACCGCAATTGACGCGGATCTGACGGCTGCGGACTTTGTAACGGTTGGAAAACGTGCGTTTGGAAAAAGCACGGTGGAGACGTTGGTTCTCCCCGCAGCGACCTCGGCGCTGAAGGCAGAGGCGTTTTACCGTTGTCGGCGCCTGAAAACCGTGACGCTGCCGCAGGCTAATAACATCGGGCTTTCTTGCGGCGTGTTCCGCGGATGCGATCGTTTGCATGAGATCGAGAACAGCGAGATGCTTTCCGCCATCGGAGAAAGCGCGTTTGAAGATTGCGTCATGCTCCGCGATGTTCGTTTTGGACGGGATCTGCACCGCGTGGGCGAAAATGCTTTTCGCGGATGTCGCTCACTTCGTTCGGTCGAGCTTCCGTTTGGAATCGAGCAGATCGGCAAAGGCGCATTCCGTGATTGCACGGAGTTGGAAACGATACAAGCCGACTCGCTTCAAGTGTCGGCAAAGGAGCTTTTCAGAGGATGTATTTCCTTAACGGAAGCGCCTGTTCCGTCGGCATGGACGGCGCTCCCCGACGGTATTTATCGGGAATGTTCCGCATTGCGTGAGGTCAATATCCCGCAAACGATTCAAAGCATCGGCGCGCATGCCTTTGACGGATGTACGCGTTTGCAATCGCTGACGCTTGCTCTTGGCGTGGAGCGCATCGGCGCATATGCGTTTGCCAATCTTCCAAGCCTTACTGAGGTGCTGATTCCGCATAGCGTCAAAAAGCTTGGGTACGGTGCTTTCGGAACGGGCAGACGTCCAACAGAGGAGCGTATCCGCCTGCTCGTGGAAAACGATTATATGGCACGACGACTCAAACGGATGCTGTTTTGGTGCGGATCTTCGGGATGTGCGACGGTCAGCGTGATCGGCAAGACCATTGAGGAACGTAAACGCGAACGCCGCCGTAAGTCTTTGGATTCCGAACCCGTCCATCTTGTGGATTTTAATCAGGAGAATTGATAAAAGGGGTATCGCAAATGCGAAACGCATTTGCGATACCCCTTTGCTTTCGTGTTCCAAACTAACTTTCGTGAGCGGATGGGGTGGTGGGACCCAGCCGCTTGCGGGAGCAATTGTTTTGGCTTCGCTCTAAAGCGACAGCGTGCGGGAGTTTGTACTGCACGAACG
>JAZQXI010000185.1:0-16121 GCA_045632805.1 Eubacteriales bacterium
AGGCACAAAGAAACTCAAAGAATTGAAAACAGAGGTTGAAAATGGATAATAACAATCAAGAAAAAAACGGATTTCGCTATACCTACTCCGCAAAAGAGCAGGCAGAATTGAAGCACATCCGTGATAAATATACTGCCCCGACAGAAACCGAAGACAAAATGGCTCGCCTGCGCCGATTGGATGCAAGTGTCACCAATACCGCACAGGCGATAGCACTTGTGTTCGGCATGATCGGAACGTTGATTCTCGGCTTTGGAATGAGCCTTTGTATGACCGACCTCGGAGAAATCCTCGGTTCATACAGCGATTGGTCTATGCTGATCGGCATTATCGTCGGTGTTGTCGGCGGCGTTCTTGCAAGCCTCGCATACCCCATCTATAACGCTATCGTAAAGGCAAGGCGCAAGAAGCACGCGCCCGAGATCATCCGCCTTGCCGACGAGCTGATGAAATGAGGACGAAAATAAAAATGGAAATCAAAAACGCTATTATGAAAATTCGCTTGGACGCTGCACCCGTCACCGAGTTGCAGAAAACCGCCGAGAGTGACCATTACGGTTACTCTCGTCACTTTCCTTTATGAAACAGGGAGGGCGACATCGCAGATGCCGGGAGCTTCAAAGGAGTCGCTCAACCGTTTTCTGTGGAATGATTTACACCGCGCAATCCATTTTGATACCCCCCTGCATAGCAAAGGTCCTTGAGAATCCCCCGCTTGACGGGTGGTTTTCGTTTTACAAAAAACGCCACTCCGCGCGTGGCGAAGTGACGTCAAAGTATCTTTCAAAAGGATCTTTCAGGAAAAGGAGCGCATGGCGGCACGAATCTCGGCAAGCGAATAGCCGTAGCGCGACAGGGATGCCGTGATGCGACGCAGCTCTGCAGGATCTGTGGGAATCGTACCGTAATGCTTTTGGATGAGCGCAGCGCAGTTGCCGACAAAATCCACCTCGGCAAGCAGCTCCGGCAGGGTGGCGAGCACCTCGCTGTCAAATCCGCGGCTCCAAAGATGAGCACTGATGCGTTTTGCCCCCCACAGCTTGCGCAGGCATTTTTCGACCTCGCGTCGCATGTCGCGATCCTCGTCAATCAAGCCGACCTCACACAGGTGTGCCGCGACGGTGGCGGAAAGCTCCCGCGGATAGCCGCGCCGCACCAGCTTGGCGGCAAGATGCTTTGCGGAATTGGCACCGTAGGAGAGCAGATTTTCGCCGCTCCGCAATGCCTTGCAATACAGCGACGCCTCCTCCAAGCGTTCGTAAAGCTCCTCGGAGATCACGCCGCGTGTGGGATGCAGGTCGCAATATTGCTCCATAGTCAAAACCAGCGTCTTGTGCTCTCGGTGTTCCCCACTTTCCAAAAGCACCTGCAACGCAACCTCCGCCCCCTCGTTTTGCGCACGCAGGGAGCGGATGGTGACCGTGA
Source organism: Eubacteriales bacterium (assembly GCA_045632805.1). Classification (GTDB taxonomy): domain Bacteria; phylum Bacillota; class Clostridia; order Oscillospirales; family CAG-272; genus UMGS1865. The sequence continues at coordinate 1,426 of JAZQXI010000185.1, forward strand.
TGGGCAGCGTTGCGGGAAAAGCGACGTCTCTGTCAATCATCCGCACCGTCGTCTCCGAGGTGCAGATCAAAATCCTCGCCGTCCTCGTCCTCGTCGTCCACCTCAAATTCCTGATCCATATTCAAATTTCCCTGCTCGTTCATGGCGCGCACCTTGGCTTCGATCTCGGCCATCAGCTCAGGATCGGATTCGAGCAGCTTGCGCACGTTCTCCTTGCCCTGACCGATGCGATCGCCGTTGTAGGAGAACCAAGAGCCGCTTTTTTGGATGATGTCCAGATTGGTGGCAAAATCCAACAATTCGCCCGAGAGCGAGATGCCCTTGCCGTACAGGATATCAAACTCCGCCACACGGAAGGGGGGAGCGACCTTGTTCTTAACGATCTTGCATTTGACGTGGTTACCGTAGATATCATTGCCGTCCTTGAGCTGCTCGGTCTTGCGGATCTCAATGCGCACCGACGCAAAGAACTTGAGCGCGCGACCGCCGGGCGTGGTTTCGGGGTTGCCGTAGATGACGCCGACCTTTTCGCGGATCTGGTTGATGAACACGACCACGCAGTTGCTCTTGGAGATAACACCCGAAAGCTTGCGCATTGCCTGCGACATCATGCGCGCCTGTACACCGACCATGGATTGTCCCATGTCGCCCTCGATCTCCTGTCTCGGTACAAGTGCCGCGACAGAGTCCACGACGATGGCATCCACAGCGCCCGAGCGTGCCAATGCCTCGCAGATTTCAAGCGCGTCCTCGCCGCAATCGGGCTGGGAAACGAGAAGCTCGTTGATATTGACGCCCAGCGCCTTTGCGTATACAGGATCGAGCGCGTGCTCGGCATCGATGAATGCCGCCGTGCCGTTTGCCTTTTGCACCTCTGCCAAAATGTGAAGTGCAACGGTGGTTTTACCCGAGGATTCGGGACCAAAGATCTCGATGATACGTCCGCGCGGAACACCGCCGATGCCAAGCGCCAGATCCAAGGAAAGAGATCCCGTGTGGACTGCCTGGATCTCCATACGGGTGTTTTCCCCAAGCTTCATAATGGATCCCGCGCCAAAATTGCGCTCGATTTGCGTCATCGCGGTTTTGAGCGCTTCCTTCTTTCCCGCGTCGTCAAGATTTTGCGGTACGGGAGCCTTTGTCTTTTTTGATGTTGCCATGTCGAATATCCTTTCTTGCGGTCAAACGCCACCACAATCCGTTTTTGGTATCATTGCCCCTATTATACTCCATCCTTTTGGTTTTGTCAAGGGGTTTTGCAAATATATTTTTCTGTTTTTGGTATTTTATTTTTGAGTTTTGATTTTTTTGTCCTTATAATGCAATTTTGTTTTCCAAAAAAGGCAAAAGTCCGGCAAGGCGCAGGGCGTGCCCTGTTACAAAGGTTTTAGAGGGTGAGAGGTATGGAGAGAGGGAGACCTTTTCCTCAAAAAGGTCTCCCTCTCTCCATATTCACTTCCTCTTATCCCGGCAGCGTCAGGTCACCGGGTTTGATCCATTTGATTTTATACAGAAGCTCGCTGAACAGAAGCGAGAGAACTGCGGGCAGAACGAAGCAAATGAGGATCAGTCCGATCCAATCCATCACACCGACCGTGATGGGATAAGAGCCTCCAAACCAACCGAGAATGATGCCGACGGGACCGAGAAGTCCGCACGTGCCCATACCCGAGTTGATCGCCTCCCCGTACATCTGCATGCCGAACACGCAGGTTGCAAGAGGTCCCGTGATGGCGCTTGTCAGCGTTGCGGGAATCCAGATGCGGGGATTCTTGATGATGTTGGGCATCTGGAGCATACTCGTTCCGATTCCCTGCGACACAAGTCCTCCCCATTTATTCTCCTTGAAGCTCATGACCGCAAAGCCAACCATCTGCGCACAGCATCCTGCCACGGCGGCACCGCCCGCCATTGCAAGTCCCGTGGCAAGCTCAGGGTTTGCCAAAGCGGGTGCGGAGAGCGCGGAAAGCCCCAAGGACGCGCAGATCGCCGCCGAGCTGATGGGAAGCGTAAGCGCAACACCGACGATCACAGAGACGATCAGTCCCATTACAAACGGCTGCTGGGTCATCGCAAAGGCAATGAGCGAGCTGATGAGTCCCACGAGCTGACCGATGTAGGGAGCGCAGAACACGCTGAGCAGTCCTCCGACCAAAAGCGTGACAAAAGGAGTTACAAGGATGTCTACCTTGGTCTTTTTAGAGACCAGCATGCCGACCTCAGCCGCAATGATGGCAATGATCAAAACGGCAAGAGGGCCACCCGCTCCACCCAAGGAATTGGCAAGATAGCCAACACCCGCGCAGGTGTAGGTCACCAAGGGCGACGCCTTGAGAGATACCGCGATCGCCACCGCCATGGCAGGTCCAGCCACCGCTTGCGCGCCCGCGCCGATCTGTGCCATGACCGAAAGCCCCGGGATCATACCCAGCGCCTTGAAGATGGTGCCGATCAGAAGCGACGCAAACAGTCCCAACGCCATAGCGCCCATGGCGTCGATAAAGTAGCGATGCGCATACTTTTTCAAAACTTCTTTCATGGAAAAATACCTCCATCATATGATTTTATTGTGGTACAGTATATCACATTCGTTTTTCACATTCAAGTATAAAAATCACCAAAATTCACCTTTTCGGAGCAAAAAAAGATGGAAAACATGAAAAATCCGTCGCTTTTTGCCGCATCAATCGATGATTACTTGATGCTTTTGGATTACGAGTGCGATGCCTCACGAAAGGCACTTGGAGAAAGCGAGGTGTGCTTTTTGAAAAAATTGCTGAAATAGTATTCGTTATCAAAGCCGCAAGCAGCCGCAATTTCCAAAATCAGCAAATCGGTATCCGCCAACAGCGTCTTTGCCTTTTGCAATCGGAGCGCGATGAGATAATCGGACGGTGTCATCCCCGCCGCTGCCTTGAAACGACGTAAAAACTGTACGTACGAAAATCCGCTCCTCTCTCCTAATTCCTTGAGATCTACGCCGACGTGAAAGGAGCGTCGGATCTCGTCCATAGCGTTTTCGATCGGAGCATCGTGCTTTTGAGGCTTGCGATTTTCCATCTCATATTGCGTGACGAGGTCGGAAAACAAATGGCAGCGATATTCAAAATCGCTATAAAACACCTCTGTATCCAACTGCTCCAGCATCGCAAAGGTCGTTCTGAGACGAGCTTCATCACGAAACCGGATCAGGTCTCCCATAAACGCGTGGCTCGGGGATTTGTATCGGAATAGGTACATGGTTACGGGAGAGAGAACGTGTCGGTGGTAAAGCACTCCCTTCTTGAAGAGCATACCCTCGTTTTTTTGAACGATCAAACGTTGTTTTTCATATTCCACCGAAAAGCGCCCCTCCCTGACCAGCGCAAAAATATCGTCCGAACCGATAAAATTCTCCATGATGAACTTCTCACGGTATACGCGAATGGCAGTTACAAGCTGCGTTTTCATGCCTTCCTCCAATGATAAAATATTATATCCTCATTATAACAAAATCCATTGTCAATGTCAAGGGGGAGCGATATAATGGAGGCAGAAACACACAGGAGGCAATCATGGGATATCTTTCAATCTTGATCGCTCTGCTTGCGGGAACGACAAAGGGATTTTTCGGCAAAAAAATCAGCGGTGTAGCAACCACACAGCGACAGTCGATATTGGTAAACACGGTTCGTATGGGGATCTGCGTTGTGATCAGCCTTGTCGTTTTGCTGTTTGACGGTAACTTTTATTTAGACGCATCTGCTTGGGTGTTTGGCACGATAGCCGGTGTTACAGTGTCGATGTTTATGGTCACGTGGCTTCTGGCGGTACAGCACGGTGCATTCATGCTCATCAGTGTCTCGCAGATGTTTGGCGTTGTGGTAACTCTCGTCTGCGCCCTCATCGTTTTTTGCGATCCCATCACACCGCCGCAGATTTTAGCAATCTTCATTCTCATTGCCGCGGTACTGTTCATGGGCTCTTACAGCACCTCTCTGAAGGGGAAATTGAGTATAAAGGCGATCGTTTTGCTGGTTTTGTGCGGGTTCTCCAGCGGCTTGTACGATTTTTCCTTGAAGCTTTTTACGTATTATTCCGAATCAAGCGTTTCGATGCTGAATCTGATCTCCTATGCAGTGGCGGCATGCCTTTTGGGGCTTGTTTTACTGCTGCCCCACAAGGAAGCTTCCGTGGGTGGCAAAGAGCTGCTCCGTTCTACTTGGTTACCGCTGATCATCATGTCGGTCTGTCTCTTTCTCAATTCCTATTTCAAGGCACTCGCCAACAACGATCTCTCCCCCACGCAGGTCTATCCGATCTATCAAGCAGGCGGCTTGATATTCAGTGCTGCGATGTCGGCAATCTTTTTTCATGAAAAAATCACGCCTAAGTGCGTATTTGGCATGCTTTTGGCGTTTATCGCAATCCTCTTGCTAAAATAAGAAAAGGAGAACACAAATGTATCAGTTAAAAAAAGGGATTCTTTATCAAAACGGCAAAAGAATCTTTGGATTGGGGGAATCCTACTACCCCTCTTTTCACCCTTGTAAGTTCCCCGTTCCTCCCGAAGGCGATCGTATTGGGGAAATGAAAAAGGACCTTGCCCTGATGTCACGTCTTGGCTTTAATCACGTACGTTTTGCTGCACTTGGCGAAGTGGCACTCGATCAAAACGGCTGTGTTTCGGTCAACACCCCCTTCATTGATGCAATGACCAAAGAAGCGGATAAAAACGGCATTTCCGTTTCTATTCGCGAGCAGGGCTATGCCATCAATCTGCGAAACTTTGAAAACGTGGAGATGATCGACTGGAACGGTGAGAAGCAACAAACGGAATGGTCGGATTTTATTCGTACCACTTTCTGCCACGAAGGGCTTTTAGAGGACAACCGTACGCACGCCAAAGCACTGGCAAAGCATTACAAGCAATATGAAAACGTTGTGGGCCTCCAGATCTATAACGAGCCGCACTTTCCCGGAACACAGGTCTACGACTATCACGAGGAGACGGTGAAAGCCTATCGCAAGCATTTGGTCAACGTGGGTATCCTCTCTATCCAAGAAGCCCAAAGCTATCAACCACCCCGCTCGCGCTTGGAACAAGGGGAACGCATGTGGGCGCTGTGGAGACTCTTTGCGCGTGACAGCCTGACTTACTTTTTAAACAATGCTTCAAACGGCTCCAAGGGAGGCGCCGATCTCCCCACATTTACCTGCATGACCAACGACCAGCTCGCAAAGCGCGCTCCCTACCGAGGTTGCGATATCTTTGCAAACGCCAAGGCAATGGATTTTGTGGGATATACCTGCTATTTTCACGGCAAGGGCATCGACTACTACCCTTTCTGCCTCTTTACCGATCTTTCACAATGCGCCGCGGAGCTTGAGTGCAAGGAATCCTGGTGCATCGAGTTGGACAGCCGCACCTATATTCCGATCCCGCTCTACAACCGCAGTACCTATACCGTGCTTGGCGCGGGCGCCAAAGGAATCGTCTATTACCAATTGCGCGGTGACTGCCCCGTTGTGGGGGTTCCGCACCCCAATAGTTGTGGCATTTTGAATTACGACGGCACAAAAACCCATAACTTTGACAACGCCGCAAACGTCAATCGTTACATCATTGAGATGAATGACTATTTGATGAACGCGCATCGAATGCATGAAGGTATCGGCCTATTGCACTCAGATTACGCAATCTATCTTTGCGACGCGCGTGAGAACGGTGATAAGCAGGAGCGAAACTCCGATGTGCGCAACTCTTATCTGTTGGAGTACAACGAAGTCTACAAGCAGCTCCGTCTTTCGGGCTTTAATGTCACTGTAACCGATGCGGAGCATCTGGATAAAAACAAATTCGGTATTAAGGTGCTGTACGTTCCGCACGTCGATATGCTCTCCCCCGAGGAGAGAGAAGCCGTCGACTGTTTCTGCAAAAAAGGCGGCGAGGTCTACATGATCTCCTACCCCACTTGGGATGCGGCTTGCATCGGCTTTGCCAAATACACAGGCGAGGTTCCCGCGCGAGACGGACTCACGCTTGACAGCATGGCATCGGTCTATGACGTGTCGGATCTGACGGGGCTTCAACCTTGCGTTACTCCTATGGAACCGTATTTAGGAACACAAGTGTTGGAAGGTAATGGCTACCACCTGATTGTTTTGACCAACCTCTCGCTCGCAAGAGAGAAAATTACCGCTCGTATGCGCGTCAATCTCCCTTTCACGTCGGCACGCTTCTGTGCGATGGACGGGGAAAAGACAGTAGCGATCAACGGAACCGAGCTGACGGTTGAGGGGGTCACCGACGGCGGCATCCTCATTTTGGAATCATGAAATCAACAAAAAATCAACCGCACCCGATATCGATCTGTGGTGCGGTTGATTTGCATTGGGGCGCTCGAAGGTGGAGTCTATCCCCTTTGGGGTCAAATACTGTTCATTTTTGCCAGCTCTTCATCGGTGAGCGTCAGCTCCAAGCCGCGAAGATTTTGCTTTAATTGCTCGGGAGATGCCGAAAAGAGCGGAATGACGTGCGGAAATCCCTCACAGCGGTGGAGGTTGGTCAGCCAAGCCACAACCAATGCGCTGGGATTGACGCCCTTCTCTGCCGCCATCTCGCGGATAAAGGCAAGTCTCTCGCCGCCCTCGTATTCCTCGGGCAAGCGTGCGGGATCCTCATAAGCCCCCTTGCAAAGGCACGCGTAGGAGATCAAGGGCATATTCTTATCGCATAGGAAACGCAGTCTCTCGCGGTTGACGATCTCGTTGAAGGCATACTTCGGGGGGACATCGAACTTGGGATTGAGATAGCTCAAGCGTTGTTGCATTGCCGTGTAAGGCGTCCATCCGTTCGTTTGAGCAATCATGTTTGCCTCTGCCAAGCGCCACGTGTCGTAGTTACTCGAACCCAAGGCACGCACCTTTCCCTTTTTTACAAGTCGGTCAAACGCTTCCATGGTCTCCTCAATCGGGGTGTTCATGTCATCGGTGTGCGCATAATAAAGATCGATATAGTCCGTCCGAAGCTTGCGCAAGCTCTCGTCCACCCAGTATTCGATCTGCTCCTTTTTCAGTCCCGCGCCCTTTCCGTGGCGGTCAAAGCCGACCTTGGTAGCAAGAACGACACGGTCACGGCATCCGCGATCGCGCAACCACTCGCCAAGCAAGGTTTCACTCTCATCGCCCGTTCCCGCCCAGTGCGCGTAATTATTAGACGTATCAATAAAGTTACCGCCCATATCCATATACGTGTCCAGCACCTCATAGGATTCCTCTTTCGAGGTGGTAGAGCCAAACATCATAGCCCCCAGTGCAACCTCGGAGACGTTGAGCCCGTTGGGAAGAAGTATTGTTTTCATGGTGTTGATTTTTCCTTTCCGTTTTATTGAAATCGTTCGATCACATCATTTTGAAGCCGTTCGCACAGATCGACGAACACACCGCTGTAGCCCGTAACACGTACGCGAAGATCGCGGTACGCCGCGGGATTTTTTTGTGCCTCGATCAGATCCTTGGCGCCAAGGGCGCTGACCTGTGCGTGCAGTCCGCCTTGGTTGAAATAAGCGGCAAGGAGTGACGCAAAGAGTGCCGTACCGCTCTCCCCTTGGAAGGGCGCACGGTCCACGTCCAGATTGAGCGCCCCCGAGACCAAGCCGTCGTGCGGCAGGTTGAGCATGGAATTGAACATGCCCGTAAGACCGTTTTTGCAAGCTCCGTTGGTGGGTCTTGTGTTTTGCGAAAAGCTTGTGTGCGCACGTCTGCCATCGGGCGTTGCTCCAAACATCTCACCGTATTTCAGGTGCCATGTATCACTTTGCATACATGGGATCAAAAAGAGACGTTGCTTTTCAAAATACGGTCTGCTCTTTTCGATCACAAGATCGGACGCCATGCGCGAGATACGCTTTGCGTGTTGGTTGGAAAGCGGCGTATCCATGCCGTACTTTTCCGCCTTACGGCAGAGCGCCAGCACGCCGGGGAAGCCTTCAAAATCCGCCTCGGTTGCTTGCAGTAGCCGCTCTAAGGTCAGTTTCTTTTCGATCATGACCAATTGGTCCACCGCGATAAAGCAATCCGCCACGGTGCCAAACATCTGGAAGGGCTGAAGCTCGAAATGGTAGGTGGCTTTTGCCGTGGCGCACGCCGCGTTTTGGATGGATTCCTCCAAAAAGCAATCGCCGAAGTTCATCACGCGAGAGGGATGCCGTTGTCTGATCTCCAAGTCGCGCGACAGGATCGCCAGCTTTCGATCAATGAACGCCTCCATACGGGCAAAAAACAGATCGTAAAAGTCCTCGATGGTAACCGTTTCCGCGTCACGCTCTGCCAGCGTGCGCAAAACGATCATAAAATCCTCTGCCCATCCGTGCGGGCAGTTGGTGCGCATAAAGGGGATGTCCACCGTCTGCTGTTCCTCGGGCGTGATATAGGCGTGATATTCCGCGCTTTTGGGAGCGGTTTGCATCCACGCGCTCCTGTCTCCCGCCGAGCACCAATTGCATCCGAAATGCTCATAACGCGCGGCATCCTCGGGCGGCAACCCCAAGCGGCGGTAAGTCGATGTAACGTTACCGTCGTTATAAAACATCATCGACGCGCTTGCAAGTGCGCGTTCGGTAAGCGTTTTCCAAAGAGCGGGAGCGCTTTTGTCCATATCTTTCACGTATCGGACGACCACCACGGGATTTTTGAACGTAGGCTCAATGCGCTCGGCAAACAACTCGGTCAAATCATTTACGGCAAGGTTTCCTTCCGCGTCCGTACCCGCGAGTAAGAGGTACTGCGGCGCGTCAAAATTGGCAATGCGCGAGAAGGTTGTGCTGTTGGTTTCGTCCCCCACCTGATGCTCGCCTCTGCCCATGATGAGGTTATGCTTGCAATAATAATCGGTAATGTAATCCCCCGCGCGTTCACGGGTCAAAATTCCCTTCTCGATATCGGCTTGATAGAGCGGATAAAGGATCTGATCCAAACGCCCCACGGTGAGTGTCGGATTTTCGGAGACGTACGCGCAGTTGATCATCGTCACGATCCACAAGAGCTGCAGCGCAGACGCAAAGCTGTCGGGCGCGCCGATGGCAACGGTTTCCAAATTTTTAGCGGTCTCTTCCATCCCGTGTGCGCGCGCCTGCGCGGCATAGCGGCGGATATATGCAAGGATCGCGTCGTAGATCTCGATCATAGCAGTCAAAAAGTCTTGCTGTTCCGCGTCCTCGGCGCGCGACAGGCGCTCGATCGCCATCTCACGCAAGCCGACGATTCCCTTTTTGACCAGCAACTCCCAGGAGTACGTGCCGTGCCCCGAGGAATAGAACAAATGATTGGCGGGATAATCGGGGTGCTTGATGTATTCCGCGAATGCCTTCTCTTCAGCCTCGTTCAGCTCCCGATCGACGCATCTGCCCGCGATCAAGTCGTAAGGCTCGATCGGTGTGGAGACACGCGAGAGCAGGATCGAAAGGATCTTGGAAAAGCGGCGCGTTTGCGGTAGCTCCTTGTAGGCGGATTTGAACTCATCAAGGATCAAAAAACGCTCCACAGAGGTAGCAAACAATGCTTTTTCCGTTAAAGCCCGTTTGGCTTCTTCCACATTTTGCTTCATGCCGATCCCTCCTTACAGCAGATTCATGCAAACGATACCGACCAACGCCACAAAAGATCCCAGCGCACTGCGCTTTGTGATCCGCTCCCCGAAAAAGAGCATGGCGGTGATATTGACGGTAATGAGGCAACCGCCCTTGATGATGGGATACAGCACTTGCGAGTGCATCCCAAAATCATTGGTTGCAACCGTTTGCAAATAGTTGGCGCCAAAGAGACAGATCGCCATGACGAAAACATGAAGTACCACATGCCACGGCATCGCAAAAATCGATTGATGCGACGTTGCTTCATCGCTCTTTGGGCGGCGCGTATAGAGGCGGTAACCGATCAGTGCAGCCAGTAAGATCACCGCCGCGAACACATACGTATAAAAATGGTAGACCGTTTTGGGATAAAATACACCGTGATGGGCAGTTCCCGCATCGGTATAATACTGCTTATAAAGCTGTTGCGCAAAGCCCGTCATGCCGTCTCCCACTGCGGCAAACGCCAATAGGATTAAGCCGACCGCGCCGCCGCTCTTGGTTTTTGAGGTATGTCCCGAAAGGATCACGGTGGCGCCAAGGATGAAAGCAAAGCCGATCATCTTTGGTAAAGAGATCGCTTCCTCAAACATAAGCGCGCACAAAATTGCGGGCAGAAGAGAACCGAGGGTGAGACCAACGTCAACCGACACCATGGAATTTTTGCGGATCGCCAAAATCCAGCCAACCAAAAACGCAGCGTTTGCAAGTCCGGAAAAGAAGCATACCGCAAGCATGCCCCACTCGAGCGCCAAAAAGCCGACCGCGCCTTCCGAAAAAACGAAAACCGCGCCGATCAGGATACAAAACACCATGCGAAGCAGATTGAACGCAAAGGAATCCCCCGTGTCCTTCATATAAGAGCTGATTTTCTTTCCGCAATATCCTTTTACGGAGAGGCACAGCAAAGCCGCCGCAACAATTCCGTATACCATACATTCACTTCCAATCCGTATTGATGACACGCTCATTATAGCAAAAAAAATGGGCAATTGAAATGTATGATTGTATCAAACCTTGACTTTTCTGCACAAAAATGCTATAATAATTAAAAAAGCAAAGGAGAAAGCTATGAAAACAGTTTCGCTCTCATCTCTCTGCTACATCGACTTTGACGTTCGCATTACCGATATCTTTCCCGAAAACTGGCTACAACACAAGGAGTTTTCCTTATATAAAAGCCGACCGCGCCCGGTCAGCGCCCTGTTCTTTATCTGTTCCGACCGAGCGGTCACATTTACTCCTACCGATGGAAACACACCCCTCACAGCAAAGCGCGGTGACGTGGTGTTTATCCCGGCAGGCAGCCGCTATTACGCGCAAATCGACGGCGAAAACCGCAAAAGCATCGACACATACACGCTCAATCTGCAGTTTTTTGACGAGGAGCGAACAGAATTTTTGCTTGCCGACTGCATTGCAATCATAACGCATCGACAGGACAACGCGCAGGAGCCGGCGCTTCGTCGCATTTGTGATGCCTTTCACCGTCACACACCGCTTGGTGACGATCGGCGGCGCAACATGGCAAAAGCCAAGAGCGAACTCTTTTCGCTGATTGATCTGGTCGGAACGGGCGCGTTTCAGAGTGATGATGATTTCTATCCGATCCGCCGCGGCGCCGAGGCGTTTTGTGAGGATTGGAACAAAAATGAAAAAATAGAAAAATATGCACAGATGAGCGGTGTCAGTGTCACCTATTTTTACCGTTGCTTCCGCAAATGGTCGGGAAAAAGCCCGATCGAATACCGTAACACGTTGCGGCTCTCCAACGCCGAAAGCCTTTTGCGCTGTACAGATATGAAAATCGGAGAGATCTCGCTTGCCGTTGGATACGATGATCCTTTGTATTTCTGCCGTCTTTTCTCTTCGATATACGGTCAATCTCCGCGTAGCTACCGCAAAGAGCATCAGGATTTGTAATATCCCATCAAAAAAGGAATGCCCTTGCCGATTTTTCTGCAAAAAATTCCATTCATAAAGCGCGCATCGCGGTTCAAAATAGTAACAGAGCCGCAGTGATGAGCGACTCGAGGATATAGATAGACGAACGGACGAATACCGTACTTATTCATTTGTTTCACAGATGAACGGTTCGGAGTTCGGACCGTTCATGAGAGGAGAAAAAAGCAATGGCAAGCAACAAGGCTCTTGTTCCCGAGGCAAAGGAAGCACTCGAGAGATTCAAGATGGAAGCTGCAAGCGAGGTTGGTGTCAACCTTAAGCAGGGCTACAACGGTGATATCACCGCAAAGCAGGCCGGTTCCGTTGGCGGTCAGATGGTCAAGAAGATGATCGAGTCCTACGAGAACTCCATTAAGACGAAATAAGGAACTCTCTTTTCAAAACAGATCACGGCAGACGTATTTCATACCTTTGGTAAGCAATACGTGATCAAACATCCGTGATCGTCATCCTTGCGAAAAAGCCTTCTGTGAAATCCCTTTTTCGCGCTCGTCTGATGCCGTCGGCTGTTCTTCGGAAGCGAAAACGCATGACGGCAACAGCCCCCGCTCCTGTTGATTGGAGCGGGGGCTGTGTTTATGAACAGTACTTTTTTTACAAGCTTCTTCTGTACTCGTGCGATCATTGCGCCAAGATACACCAATCTTTCTCTCATGTCGCTCATGAAATCTTGACACACATAACTTGCAGTGTTATAATAAATACAGTATCACAAGAGAGGTAAGGATCATGAAGCATTACGAATTATGGTACACGAGCGAGCCGCCGTTTGGCATGGAAAACGTCGCGCTTTATTCAAAAGCCTGTGAGGCACCCGACCACGGTTGGGAAAAATGGTCGCTTCCCATCGGAAACGGCTATATGGGAGTCAACGTTTTTGGACGGACTGCCACCGAGAGATTGCAGATCACCGAAAACACCCTCTACAACCCTCCCGTTTGGAGCTACATCGACCGTTGCAACGCAGGGTTGAACAACTTTTGCGAGCTTTACCTTGATTTCGGTCATGATTTTTCAAGGGTTTCCGATTACCGCCGTTCTCTTTCCTTGAATACGGCAACCGCGAAAACCGAATACGAATATGAGGGAGTGCGCTACACCCGCGAATATCTGACGTCCTATCCCGATCGCGTTCTGGCAGTCAGACTCACGGCAAGCCGCGCAGGAGCATTGACCTTTCGCGTACGCCCCGAGATCCCATTTATATGTGACTCTCTTTTGAGCGAAGGAGACGGCTTGGGCAAACACGGCGACGTGCGCGCCGATGGGGACATCATCACATTTTCGGGGATTATGGACTACTACGCCATTCAATTTGAGGGGCAGGTCGCGGTAATTCCCGACGGTGGAACGCTTTGCGCAAAGGGATCGACGGTTGAGGTCACGGGCGCTGACAGCGCGGTGATCCTGGTTGCGGTCGGAACGAACTATTGCATGGAAAGCCGCGTATTTTTGGAGCGCGATCCAAAAAAGAAGCTCACCCCCTACCCCCATCCGCATGGCAAGGTGAGCGCCATTCTGCGCGAAGCGCGTAAATACTCCTTTGAGGAGCTTTACCGCCGTCACGTTACCGATTACCGTGCGCTGTTTGACCGCGCATACGTTGATTTGGGCGGTACGGTGCCCGCAATTCCAACCAACGAACTGTTGGAGCGTTACCAAAACGGTGAGAAAAGCGCCTATCTTGAAGAATTGTTTTTCTCCTACGGGCGCTATCTTCTGATCTCCTCCTCTCGCCCCAATACCTACCCCGCAAATCTGCAGGGCACGTGGAATCAATACGCAAGCTCCCCGTGGACATCGGGCTATTGGCACAACATCAACGTACAGATGAACTACTGGCCCGCATTCAATACCAATCTCCTTGAGCTGTTTCTCCCTTACATCGATTATTTCAACGCCTACCGCCCGTTGGCACAGCGTTTGGCGGATGAGTACGTCGCGGAACATTTCCCCGATCGGTACACGGACACGCTCGGGGAAAACGGTATCACGATCGGCACAGGCGCGTCTCTATATTACATTGACGGCATCCCCGCACCGAACACAGGGCATTCCGGTCCCGGCACAGGCGCGTTTACCACCAAGCTCTTCACAGACTACTGTGCGTTTTCAATGGATCGCGAGTGCCTTTTGAACGTGGCATATCCTGCCAATCTTGCCATGGCAAAATTCCTATCCAAAACATTGGAGGAAACGGCGGACGGTACGCTTTTGGTCAAGTATTCCGCATCCCCCGAGCAATGGCACAATGGCGCGCACTATCACACCACGGGATGCGCGTTCGACCAACAGATGGTTTGGGAATGCTACCGTGACACCGTTGAACTTGCTGATGCGTTGGGCATAAAGGATGATTTTGTCGAACAGCTCCGCCGTGATCTTCCCCGTCTTGACCCCGTACAGGTGGGCGCATCGGGACAGATCAAGGAGTACCGCGAGGAAACTCACTACGGTGAAATCGGGGACTGTCACCACCGTCACATCTCGCATTTGGTAGGACTGTACCCGGGTACTTTGATCAACCAAAACACGCCCGAATGGCTCAATGCGGCGCAGGTGTCCTTGAATCTGCGCGGAGATGAATCCACGGGATGGTCAACGGCGCACAAGATCAACGCATGGGCACGCACTAAAAACGGCAACCGTGCGTATGACCTGTTTCAGATGATTCTCAAAAAGTGTACGCTTCCAAACCTTTGGGATTCGCATCCGCCCTTCCAGATTGACGGCAACCTTGGAGCGACGGCAGGTGTAGCGGAAATGCTGTTACAAAGTCACGAGGGCTATCTCCACATCCTCCCGGCGCTCCCGGACGCATGGAGAAGCGGCAGCTTTACGGGGCTTAGCGCACGCGGCGGATTTTGCGTCAGTGCTGTGTGGAAGGATGGAAAACCGACCTCTGTATCCGTCACCGCACGTGTTGACGGAACGCTGAAGCTCTTCCTCGGCACGGACTTTATCGCATCTGACGTCCATGACGGCTTTTACACCAAAGAGATGCGTGCGGGAGAGCGTGTTGTGCTGGGAGACTGACTTAGCAAGCGATTTGCCATACCGAAAATTCAAGTAAATATGCTTTGACACCGACGTCATAGCAAAAGTCGCCCCGTTCCGATG
>JAZQXI010000186.1:0-4601 GCA_045632805.1 Eubacteriales bacterium
GTCATAGCGCGGACACGGCCAACGGCGGTGCCTGCGATGACGATATCGCCGGTGTGGAGTGTACCGTTCTGAACCAGAACGGTGGCAACGGGACCGCGGCCCCGGGCGGGCTTTGCCTCGATGATGATACCCTTGGCGCGGCGGCTGGGGTTGGCCTTCATTTCCTTGACCTCGGCGACCAGAAGAACGGTCTCGAGCAGGTCATCCATACCCATACCGGTGAGCGCGGAGACAGGACAGCAGATGACATCGCCGCCCCATTCCTCGGGAACGAGGTCGTACTTGGTCAGCTCCTGCTTGATGTTGTCGGGATTTGCGGTGGGCTTATCCATCTTGTTGATGGCAACCACGATGTCAATGCCTGCCGCTTTTGCGTGGTTGATTGCCTCAACGGTCTGGGGCATGACGCCGTCATCCGCCGCAACGACCAGGATCGCAATATCGGTTGCCATCGCACCGCGCGCACGCATTGCGGTAAACGCCGCATGTCCGGGGGTGTCGAGGAAGGTAATATCTCTTCCGTTGATCTTGACGCGGTACGCACCGATATGCTGCGTAATACCGCCTGCCTCGCCTGCCGTGACGTTGGTGTTACGGATGGCGTCAAGAATGGAGGTCTTACCGTGGTCAACGTGACCCATGACGCAGACGACGGGCGCACGCTCAGAAAGCTGCTCCTCGGAATCCTCTGCCTCATCGAACAGGCGCTCCTCAATGCTGACAACGACCTCGGGAGTCGCTTCGATGCCAAATTCATCGGCAACCAGTGCCGCGGTGTCGAAATCGATGACCTGGTTGATGGTTGCCATCATGCCCATAAGCATCAGCTTTTTCACCACTTCACCTGCCGTGACATGGAGCTTGGAAGCCAACTGACCGACAACGATCTCCTCGGGAAGCTCAACAGAGGTGGGCTTATAGGAAACGGGCTGCTGCACGGGAGCGGCGTTGCGGCGTCCCTTATCCTTGCCCTTGCCCTTGGCGCCTTTCCCAAAGGAATTGCCGCCCTGTTGTGCGTTATTCTGCTTTTTCAGCTTCTGGTTGCCGCCCTGCAGATCGGAATCGTGGTCGGAAACAAAGCTGTCAAGTCTCTCATCGTATTTGGAAAGATCGACGTTCGAGCCGTGCGTGTCGATGACACGGGGACCCTTTCTGGTACCGTCGGGATTGACATTGGTTGACGCACCGCGCACAATGGGCTGTGCCTTAAAGGTATCCTTGGGCGCGCTCTGGACAAAATCACCCTTATCGTGGTCGAAGCGACCGCCGCGGTTGTTATTGGGTCTCTCCCCTCTTTCGGGACGGGACTGACCAAAGGAATTGCCTCTTTCGGGGCGAGCGCCAAAGCCTGCGTTGCCGCCAAAAGCGGGACGCTGATCGCGCTGTTGGTCACGCGCACCGAAGGACTCAGGACGGCGTGCGCCTGCATTCGCGCCTGCTCCAAACGTGCCTCTTTCGGGGCGTGCATCGGGGCGGCTTGCGGATGTGGGACGTGCCGTGTGCTGCATACCGTAATTGTTGGGAAGCCCATTCTGCTGCGGACGGTAGGGGTTTCCTGTGTAAGGCTGACGAGCCGCCGGACGCGCGGGAGCTGCGGGGGCTGCAGGCGCTTCCTTTGCCACCGGCTTTTCTTCCTTCTTTTCCGTAGCAACGTTCTGCGGACGTGCTGCGGGTGCAGACTCCCGGGCAGTCTTTGCAGGTGCTGCCTTTTCGCTCTTTTCCTGCACCTTTACCTCTGTGGGAGCTACCTCGGGCGCTTTTGGGGTCTCCTTTTTCTCGGGAGCTTTTTCGGGAGCGGCAGGTGCGGCTTTTTCCTCTACGGGTGCTGCCTCCTCCGCCTTTTCCGCCTTTGCGGGCTTTGCCTTTTTCACCTTGGAGGGAATATGGGTCACCCCGTCCAGATAGCTGCCGATGTCATTGATTTGGTTCGCCAGCGTCAGCTGCTCGAACAGAATATCAAACTCCACGGGCTCAAGTGCCTTCTGGGTCGTCTTTGCCTCAATTCCATTTTGGGCAAGAAGCTCCACCAGATCCTTGCTTTTCAGTCCCAGATCCTTTGCGAGCTTTGTGATTTTGAATTGTTGATTCATTGCAGATGCCATATTTCCTCCCGATTCCCCGCAGGACCGCAGATCCGTGCGGAATCATAAAATATTTCGGTTTTGAGGACCGCAGATCCTCAATTCCGTGTCATTCGTCCGTTTTCTCGGCGGGAGCTTCGCCGATGTTTTTTACGACCAATTGCGCAAGGCTTGAGTCGGTCACGCCAACGGCGGCAAGCCGTCCCGTTTTTCCAACCGCGTGTGCCAAGGTATCGCCGTCGATCTCGCTTTGATACAGTGTCACGCCGTAATACGCGCATTTGTCAGTCAGGCGTTTGGCGGAATTCTTCGCGTTATCCGATGCCGCAATCACGATGACGGGGTGTTTTTTGCCCCCCATCGCCTCGCAGATCATCGGTACACCGCAGATGATTTTTCCCGCCTTGGCGCAAAGCCCCAACGCAAACAGCAGATTCTTACTCTGCATGCTGTTCCAGCTCCGTTTCCATCGCATCGTAAACGCTTTCCGCGATCTCGCACTCCAGTACTCGGTCGATCCGATGGCTCTTGCGTGCCTTTTTCAGACACTTGATGTCTCGGCAGATATACGCGCCGCGCCCCGATTTTTTTCCGACGAAATCCAAAGAGATCTCGCCCTCGGGACTGCGCACCACGCGCAATAATTCTGCCTTTGGCTTATGTTCATTGCATCCCATGCATTGACGCATTGGGATCTTTTTTGGCTTTTTTTCCATACGTGTAACAATTATTCGGCGTCGTCCGACTTGATGTCGATCTTGAAGCCGGTCAGTCTTGCCGCCAGACGCGCGTTCTGACCTTCCTTACCGATGGCAAGGGAAAGCTGATCGGGCTCAACCTGCACACGGCAGGAGCGCTCACCCGTCATGGTCACCGAAATGACCTCGGCGGGAGCGAGAGCAGCCGCGATATATTCCTCGGGCTTTTCGCTGTAGCGAACGATGTCAACCTTCTCGCCGCGCAATTCGTCAAGAATGCCCGCGATACGAACACCTCTGTTACCGATGCACGCGCCAACCGGCTCGACGTCGGGGTCGCGCGACCAAACCGAGATCTTGGTTCTCGAGCCTGCCTCACGGGCAACGCCCTTGACCATAACGATGCCGTCCGCGATCTCGGGGATCTCCAATTCGAACATACGGCGCACCAATCCCGCATGTGCGCGAGAAAGTGTGACCACGGGTCCGCGAGATTCCTTGTTGACCTCCATGACAAAGACCTTGATCTTGTCTCCTACCATAAAGTCCTCTCCGGGAATCTGCTCGCTGCGCAGAAGGACTGCGCGGCTGGTATCGGTTTCAAGCAGCACGTTGCCACTTTCGCGGTCAACCTTGCTGACGGTTGCGGTGATGATCTCCTCATGCTTGGTCTCGTACGCTTCCTGCATGGCAAGTCTCTCGCCCTCGCGGATGCCCTGAATGATCACGGACTTTGCCGCAGCGGCGGACAGACGGCGGAAGTTCTTGGTCTTGACCTCGGTCTCCACCACAGATCCCAGCACGTACTTCTTTGCGATCTTTTTCGCGTCCTCCAGAGAGATCTGCGTTTCGGGGTTCTCGACCTCCTCCACGACCTCCTTCTGCTGATAGACTCTGACGTCCTTTTTGTTGGGATCGATGAGAATGCGCACGTTGGTGTTGTTGCCGTATTCCTTCTTATATGCGGAGACGAGTGCCGCCTCGATCTTTTCGATCATATATCCCGCGGGGATGCCTCTTTCCTTTTCCAACAGCTCAAGCGCGGTAAAAAACTCTGTGTTCATGATGTTTTGTCCTTTCTTATCTTTCCCGTGTTAATTATCCGAATCAAATTGATATCTGGTTTTGAGCGATGCGACCGATGCGCGTGGGAAACGCTTGAGAAGCTCTTCCTCCTCGGTGCCGCAATCGATCACGACGTTGCCGTCCTCGTCAAGACCGACCAAAACGCCCAAATGGCTCTTAGCGCCGTCCTGCGGTGCGTAAAGGCGGACCTCAACGTCCCAGCCTTCGCAGGCGTTGATCTGCCAATCCTCTTTCAGTTCTCTCTCAATTCCGGGAGAGGAAACCTCCAAATGATATGCGTCCTCAATGGGATCCTCCTCGTCAAGGAGCGGATCGATCGCGCGGTGCATCTTTTCGCAATCCTCGATGGTGATGCCCTCCTCGCTGTCGATCGTGATGCGCAGATACATATCCGCGCCCACCTTGACGTATTCCACGTCCCAAAGGACGTATCCCAATTCCTCGGCAAGCGGCTCCGCGATCTTACGAACCGCGCCGACCACGCCTCCGTTGTTCTTTTTCATGTTTTCATCCTCATTTTTCAAAAATCCAAAAATTAAGAGCGGGTCTTAACCGAAAACCCACTCCACATCCTGACTATACTCTACCATATCATAGTATATCACATTTTTTTCACCTTTGCAACCCCTTTTGTGAAAAAATCGTCTTTTTTGTGAATTTTTTATGGGAAAGGTCTTGGAGAGAGGGGGACTTTTGCAAAAGTCCCCCTCTCTCCAAACCTCTCTCCCTTCAAAAC
>JAZQXI010000187.1:0-7579 GCA_045632805.1 Eubacteriales bacterium
GCACTTTAAAAAGGAGTTTGGCATCACCATTATGCAATACGTTGCGCAAAAGCGTATGGAAATGGCAGAGGAAATGCTGTTGCACACCGCCTTTTCCATCGGGGAGATCTCCGCTTCCTGCGGTTTTTCCGACGTGGAATATTTTTCACGAACCTTCAAGTCTCTTCACGGTATGTCACCCAGCCGCTGGCAGCGACAGCAACGGGCAAAAGAATAAAAAACAGCAAGGCTGCTGCAATTACAGATTGCAACAGCCTTGCTGTTTTTTATTTTTGTTATTTACATCAACACAAAGAAGCAAAGTGCCGTCAGCACGATCACAAAGCCAAAATTGTAGGCGGTGAATTTCAGCAGATATGATCCCGCCTTTCCGGGATTGTGCGCGGTGTACTCGCGGAAGGAGATCAGACTTGCCAAGGACGCGATCAGCGTTCCCGTGCCACCGATATTGACGCCAAGCAGTAATGCAGGGTAATCGGCGGTAAACTGTGAGAGTAGAATCGCGGAAGGGACGTTGCTGATGACCTGGCAGGAGAGAATACTGAAGATCAGCGTGTTTTTTTCCAGAAGTGAGGAGAAAAGCTCGCTGACAGCAGGGATTCGAGCCATGTTTCCCGCAAAAATAAAGAAGCAGAAAAAGGTAGCAAGAAGCGCGTAATCAACTTGCTTCAGCGCCTTACGGTCGAGCAAAAAGAGGGATGCGGCGATGATGACAAGACCGATCGGATAAGGAATCAAGCGGAACACGATCACAATAGAAAGCACAAACAGTACCAGATACGCTGCCGTACGAGCGGGAGGCAGTCGGTAAGGACATTCTTCGGTGATCGTCAGCTTTTCGCGCGGAAGAAAGAGACAGCAGATTGTGATCATCGCGATGGATGCCAGAAAGGGGATCAGCATGATCTGCATGAATTCTCCCGTGGGAATGTTAAACTTGCTGTAAAGATACAGATTTTGTGGATTTCCAAACGGCGTGAGCATTCCGCCAAGGTTTGCGGCAATGTTCTGCATGATAAATACAAACGCCATGTGCTTTTGTTCTCCGGTGGAGGAAAGCACAAAATAGCCGAGCGGCAAAAAGGTCAGAAGCGCCATATCGTTGCTGATGAGCATCGATCCGATAAAGGTGACGTAGACCAAAGCGATCACCGCCATGCGCAAATTTCCCGTGCAATCCACGATCTTACGCGCAAGAATAGTAAAAAATTTGATGTTTTTGAGCGCGCAGACCACGGCAAGCGTTGAAAACAGGCAGGTCAGCGTTTTCCAATCAAAATATCCCGCGTAAAGTGCGTCGGGCGGTACGATAAAGGAGGTCACGACCGCCAGAACGATCGCAACGGTGAGAACAACGTTGGAACGGATCCAATGTAGGATCAGATCCAGTACGTGGCGGACGCGTTCCCATGTGTGAACCGAGCCGCCGTGTCGATGGTGATGATGATAGATCAAAGCCTTTGTCACTTTCCGCGTGCAGATTTGAAAAAGCGCGCACAACGAGCGTTATTATATCGCAAAAAAGGCGATCTGTCAAGCACTTTTTTACATTTTTATTAATCAAGATCGGCTTTTTTTAACAATTCCTCGGTGGAAAGCGGAATGGTGCGTCCAAGCGGCAGAGAATAGATGCGAATATCGGATGGCGCGTTGCCAAACATTTGCGCGATCGCGCGCGCGTAAGCGGCAAGCTGTTCGCCGTGGGAAGCCATCATGCGCCGGGTCAAAGCGGTCATATCCGCAAGCTCCTCTTTGGGAATGCGATCGGTTTTATAATCGATCAGCACCGTTTTGCCGTCCGACATTTGCAAAAGCAAGTCGATCGAGCCTTGCACAAATACCGTTTCGCCCTTGATCTGTTCCGCCAAAGCAGGATCGGAGGTCAATTTGGAGGCGGGGAGTAAGAGACTGAATTTTTGCTCCCGCCGAATGCTTTTTGCCTCTTTGATCAATTCCATCAAGTCGCTTGTGCGGAATTTTTCCAGATGCGAGCGGTTGAGAAGTCCGACTCCTTCGCGTGTCAAAAAGCCACCTGCCACCAAACGCTCGCATTCCGAATCAACGCCGTTTTGGACGAGAGAGTGATAGTCGCAAAGCTCCATAAAGATGTGCGTCGCCGTACCGATCTCTGCGGCACTGGGCTTTCGTTCGGTGTTCAAAAGTACGTCAAAGCTTGGCGTTGTGTTATGCATCAGTTCGATCTGCATATCCAGCGCAGTGTTGTCCTCGTCACTGTCCAGTGTCTCCAAGAGGTCTGAACGGATCTTGGATGCGGCAATTTTGGAGGGGAGCATGTGGAGATGCTCCTGCGGATATACAAACGATGCGCGGCGTGCAAGCACGTCGGCATAGCGACGTGCCGTGGGAGATCCTTCAAGCACAGCTTCCGTCTCTTTGATGGGGGAGGAATGAAGATAGGGAAGCCCTTCTTCTACGGTTCCAAAGAGATGGTGCGTCAGCTTCCAATCCTCGGTTTCAAATTGTGCGACGCTCTCCTCTAAGGATGCCAAAATCCATTGGAGCGGATTGGAAACGGATAGGATCGCCGCGCGTTGCGAGCGTCCAATCAGGGAAGCGGATGTGCAGGCACTATCCCACTTGCCCGAAAGCGTTCCCGTAACGTACATTCTCTCGCGTGCTCGCGTGAGTGCTACGTAGAGTGTGCGGATGCTTTCCTCGGTTTGCTCCTCATTGATACGGAGCTTAACTGCCGTACGGAGGGCAGTATCCTCGCTTTCTCCCGTTTCGCGGTTATAAAGACGCGTTGCGCAGCCTGCCGCGCGGTGATAGACCAAGGTGCGCTTGGCATCCTCGCGGTTGAAGGGCGAGCCGAGATTGCATAAAAAGACCACAGGGAATTCCAAACCCTTGGAATGGTGTACCGTCATCACGGTGACAGCGCTTTCCGCTTTGGAAAATCCGTCTGCGGAGAGCTTGCCTCCCGCCATCAGCTTATCAAAATGCGAAAGGAACGCGTAAAGTCCGCAAAATGCGGATTTTTGATAGGCACGCGCCTGCTCGTATAAAAAGAGTGCGGCAGGGTGGTTGGCATAGTCCGCAAGGCGTTCATCCAGATACAACAGCCGCAAAAAACGGTCTGCGGGTTGAACGGCTGCGTTTTCGCGTTGATTTTGCATCCATAAATCCAGCGCACGGCACTTTTGTGAAAGTCCGTCCGCTCCCATCGCTTTTTCGAGCAATGCGTCATAGAGCGCACCGTTATCGCTTGATGAATCGCGGATCTCATTGAGTTCCTCGGGGATAAAGCCACCGAAAGGAGAGAGAAGATATTCCGAAAGCGGCAGATCGCGGTATGGGTTGTCGATCGTTCGCAAGAGATTGAGCAGATCGGTCAGGATCGGATCGTGCAAAAGATCTGCGGCGGCGGATGCCGCAACGGGAACGTTTAGCTTTTTCAACTCTCGTGCATAAGTGTCGCCGTGCGTACGGTTGCGCACCAGAATGGCGATGTCCTCGGGACGAATGGCAGAGCCGTTGTCAAGCGTTTCTTCACGGAGCAGGCGCGAAATCTCCGAGGCGACCCAACCGGCTTCCTCGCGTTCGCGCTCTTCTTCGCTGTCCTCATCCTCAGGAGTTCGGCTGCTTTTGCGCGGCGGTGCGTCAAAAATCTCCACACTGACAGGTACGGGATGACCGTCGGGAAGTGTTTCGGGGGAGGGCTTGGAGCAGACCAGATCATCCTGTTCGCGATACCCAACGCTTTCCTCGCACGCGGAGAAGAGAAACGCACAGATCTTGTTGGCAAAATTGATCACGGGACGGTCGCAACGGAAGTTTTCCGACATAAATACACAGTTCCCGTCAGC
The DNA here is from genome assembly GCA_045632805.1 of Eubacteriales bacterium. GTDB lineage: Bacteria > Bacillota > Clostridia > Oscillospirales > CAG-272 > UMGS1865. The sequence goes on from JAZQXI010000187.1 coordinate 3,828, forward strand.
AGTATCCGCACCCTCGTCGGTATAAAGGGGCATCGCGCGGCGGTAGCCTGCAAAAATCGATGGCTCACTTCCGCGGAAGCCGTAAATGCTTTGCTTGATATCACCGACCATAAACCGATGATTGCCGCCAATCATCGCAAAGATGCGATCTTGCAAAAGATCGACGTCTTGATATTCGTCGATGTATACGGCATCATATTGCGACGCCAGCGATTCGGCAAATGGCGTTGGTGATCCGTCGGGAGACGTGAGAAGGCGATACAGCATCGCACGCACGTCATTGTATTCCAAAATCCCGCGCTCGGTCTTTTCCGCCATTAAGCGAGTTTCAAAATCGGTGTAAAAACGGAAGAGCATCTCGCACAACTCGGCAGTGGCTTGCATTTCCTCGTGGATCCTCTGCTCGGTAGGAGCCAGCATTTCCTGTACTTTTTTGACGCTCGCTTTCAATTTCGTGCGCCATTCCTGATAGAGGATCAACTCGTTCGTCTTATTTTTGACGGTTGGGAATTTTCCCGTGATAAAGGTGAATGCTACTTCGCGCAAGCGCGCATAGGAGCCGTCTTTAAGGGCTTGCAGAATTGCGCGGCAAAAGCTTGCGTCGGATTCCACGATTCCGCCGCATTTTGCCATCATGTCGGGCGTTGCGTCCAAATGCGCAAGCGTACGGCGCAAAAATGCCTCGTAGCCGCCGAAAAGGTCGGAGAGATGCGCGCGGATGATACTTCCGTAAGAGGTGGAAAGATACTCCTGCTCGGATTCGGCTTTCAATTGCTTGGCACATTCCCGTAAAACACCGACACCGTCCGGATCTGCAGAAAAGCTTTCCAAAAATTCCAAAAGGACGGAATTGAGCCTGCCGTCGCTTCGGTCGGAGATCAGGTGATCGATCGCGTGCGCAAAACGGTTGTCACGCAAGCGTTCAAAAGGAGAATCCTTTCCGTCATTTTGCGTGTAGGCACGGTAATATTCTTCAATCAAGCCGTCAAGGATCTCAAGACTGATGGGAAGGATCTCATGCTCGTCTGCGGGGCGGAAGGAGGCGGGCAGGGAAAGCTGTTCAAAGTTCGCGCGAACCGCCTTTTGAAAAAAAGAGTCGATGGTAGAGATTTGTGCGCTGCCGAGCAAAAAGAGCTGGCGGGAGAGAAATTTGTTGTCTGGATTTTCCGCCATCGCGTCGGTGAGTGCCGAAGCAATTCTTCCTTTAAGCTCCGCGGCCGCGGCACGCGTGAAGGTAACCACAAGCATCCGGGAGAGATCGGCGGGATGCTCGGGGTCTGTCAGGGATCGAATGATCCGCTCGGTCAGCACACTGGTTTTTCCCGATCCCGCCGCGGCGGAAACGAGTAGGGTCTTGCCGCTGATATTCATGGCGGCTTCCTGTGAGGGGGTCCAAGTTCTTCCCAAAACGATCAACTCCTTTCAACGGTGATAGGCTTTGTTACAGTTGGCACGCACGGGGCAGAAGGTGCATGCCTCTTCCGAGGGCGTTTTTTGTACGTCACCCGAAAGAATACGGGTCGCCACGTCTTTTACGGCGTTTTGCATTTCTTGATGCAGATTCGCAATGTCCTCAGCGTTTTGTGCGAGGAGTTTGTCACCCGCACGCGAGGGGAGATCGCCGTCTGCGGCGTTTCGGATCTCCTCGGAGTCTAAATAAAAGCCGCTTCGCTTGATCTCGGTCTTACCGTTTTCAGCCGAGGCGAACAGATAGTGCGCACCTGCCGCCTGTGCCGTGGGGTCTGCCGCAAGATACGCGTAGAGATAGAGTACAAGCTGGATATCCATGCCCGAGCGCACCTGATCCAAGGAAAAGGTGTGCTTGCCGGATTTGTAATCCACCACGCGGACGTAGAGCTTGTCCTCGGTTTTGTAAAGGTCAATGCGGTCCACTTTGCCTGAAAGCAGAACACGGGTGCCGTTATCCAAGGTGAGCGTTACGGGGGGAAGTCCGTTTTCACCGGGCATACCGATGATTTGCTCAAAGCGGTGCGGAACAAACGCGCTGTGCCGCAATTCGAACAGGATTTCATGAAGCATCAGAAGGGCGAGCTTGCGCAGACGCGCATACAAATGCAGGAGACGTCCGTCAAGGCTTTCCGCCGGGAACGGACAAACGGTTGCGATGTATTCGGCAATGATTCCGTCGGCAATCGTTTCCACCTCTTCGGGGGGCGGCAGACGGAGTTTTCCGTCGGAATCCAGAGACGCGCGAAGAAAATGCTCAAATACGTAATGCAAAAACACACCGTCATCGGCGTAGTTTGGCGTCGAGTCCTTCTTTTCGCGCAGTGCGAGACGGTAGGTGCTGTAATAGCGATAGGGGCAGAGAACAAAGGCTTGGATCTTGGATTGAGAGAGGCGAAGCGTGCTGATTTTCGGTTTCTCGTTCGCCAAAATCGGTGTCATACTCTTGGGGTCGACCTGCTTCTCGGCAAGCTGCACTGCCTGCGCGTCAAATACCTCGGGGGTGCGATCGGTGAGGAATGCCACACGCGAAAACGCCAAAGAGGGGGTGCGTGCCGAGCCGTCGGTCTGCTTTGCCACCGTGAAAAGGGATAGAAATTCGGTAGGCTTTGTCATCGCGCGGTAGACGTAGAGAAGCTCCTCGGACGAGCGGATCCGTTCGCGCGAATCCATCAGAATTCCAAGATCTTCCAAGGCTTTCTTGTCACCCTCGGTCAAAATTCCCTCATCGCTGACGGCGCGGGGGAATTCTCCCTCGCAAAGCCCGAGCAACAAGGATGCGCGGACGTTTTCCACACGCAGCGTTGAAGCAGAGCCGATGACCACGCAGTCGTTGGCGCTTGGAACAGAGCCGAGATCGGTATTGGAGAATAAAAGTCCCAAGGCGCAGATGAACTCATCCATGCTCATCTCTTCATCAGGCATCAGTCTGCAAAGTGTCGTAAGGGTATCGGTGATCATATGATAAAGGCGCACGGTTTCTCCGGCTTCGCGCGTCTGCCCCAAGGCAAGCTCGGCACGTGCGCGTTCGGAGAGCTGCGCGGAGATGTTCATTGCACAAAGATAATCGTAAAGCGCGCGGCAACGGTCCACCAAACGCTTTGAAGCACGCAGTTCGGTTGAAAGTGTTTCCAAAGGCTCCATCAACGTGCGTCGCACGCGATTCGCGGCGTCAAGGATCACCTCGGCACGTGCGGAACGCTCGGTGGTAAGACCGTCGGGATTCATGCTCCATACAGGGTCGAGAAAGCGTTTTCCGCCGATGTGCCAGGTTTCGCAATATTCTTCAAACATGGCGGCATCTCGCAGGTCAATTCCGCAAAGTCCGGTTTTGAGCAGTGTGATGACGTCGGCTGTGCGGTAATTGTGGCTGACCGCACGCAACGCGGAAAGGATGAGGCGTGTGATGGGCTTGAGAGAAAGATCGGTACGCTCGGAAAGGAAATAGGGAATTCCGTGGCGTTCCAGTGCCGCATCCAGCACACCGCGATAGACCTCGGTGTCCCGCACCACAATCGCAATGTCACCGTAGCGCAACCCGTTTTGCACCAACTCACAGATCTGGAGCGCCGCCGCTTCGGACTCCTCGTAAATGTTGGAGGCAACCGTCAGACGGATGCTTTCATCCTCTTGGGCAACATGCTCACGCATTTCTTTTTTGAGCGAAAAATTCCAAAGCTCACGTTCCAGATATTGCAATGCGGCGGGCTTTTTGGAGCTTGTGACCGTCAAAGGTACTCGCTCGACAGGCGTGTCGGTCTCATTTGCCAGCTTCAATAAACGCA
>JAZQXI010000188.1:0-2438 GCA_045632805.1 Eubacteriales bacterium
GATTCAGAAGGCTGCTCGACGAGGGCAAGCTGACGGCGGATACCATTGAGGATATTATGGCAAAGCCGAAAGCCAATCAGAAAGAGACGGACAAATTCAGCTACGAAAGGATCGCCCGCTTCTTTCCTCCCAATTATAGCACTAAACAGATGGAAGACGCAATTGTGCGGCTGCTTGAAGACCGAAAACGAGAGATTGTTCGCCGCCTTGACGATACAGAAAGGGGTTGATCTATTGGGAAAGATAAACAGATGGAAATGGTTTTTGTGTAGGGCACGTTTTTGCCTTGACAACAAGGTGGGAGGCTACCGCTGTCGCTCCCAAGTTCCCGAGCACGAGATCTTGAAAATCGTGCGTATGTATGCGCCGATCATCACCGAGTTTTTCGACAATGAAGAAGAAATGGCGAAATTCCAAAAGTGGAGAGAGGAATATGACGAACAGGAACGATTAGCGAAGGAGGAGAAAGCAAAGAAAAAAGCGGGAGCGGCGTAATTAATATGATTGAGAAAGCCTCGGCAGGGAGTTTCCTTGCCGAGGCTAAAACTATTTTAAGGATAGGGGCACAAGCAAAGGGCTTCACCCTTCGTTTTTGTATAGCGTCAATTTATCTTCCTCGGGACGATAGATGCCGAGAAAGATCTCTTTCGCATCCTTGCATCCCTGTATCATTAGCTGCTTTGTAAGCCAATTCACGTCCCTCCCCATTCGAGAAAGATTCTCACCCATTACGCGCCCGTCCATAATAACCTCAACTCCTATGTGCGTCGCTTTTGCCGTGATCTTCAAGTCATCGGGTGTTGCGGGACGGTTTGCCGCCTTGGGTAGGATCGATAGCTTTCCGTTGTGCTCGAAGATGGCGGTCTGAATCTCGTCAAGGTCAAAATATCCCTGCTCCCGACAAAGGAGCATAAACTCGGATAAGTCAAGCTTAGCCTTTTTGAGATTCTTTCGATAGAGATTGCCGTCATTCATGAGTATCGTGGGCGTTCCGTTGATATACTTACGTGTGCGCGGAATTTTATGTGCAAGCAAATTCAAAAGAAGCGAGGCGAGACCGTAAATAGCAAGAGCGATCAACGGCTTATATGGTTTTTCAAGCTCAGTGGCAAGCTCCGCACCGATCGAGCCGATAGTAATGCCGCTGACATAGTCGAAAAAGTCGAGCTGTGCTACCTGCTTGTGCCCCATAATTTTTGTAATGATGAATAACGACGCTACCGAAAGCAGAGCCGTTAGTATGACCTTGATTATTTCCATTTTAACTCCAACCGTTTCTTTTTAGTGTGCGATAAAATGAACCCCAATATGCGTATAGCTGTTATGAAAGCGACAAAAACTAATGATATTAAAGTGTGGAGGATAAATATGGAATCAATTTGGGAAAACGACGCACCACAAGTGCGATTTAATACATTAAAGGAAAGCAAAAGTGCCGATGTTCTGATCGTTGGCGGCGGTATTGCGGGAATCTTGTGCGCTTACAAGCTGAAAAACGCAGGTGTGGATTGTCTGTTGGTGGAAGCGACAGAGCTTTGCGGAGGTATCACCAAGAACACCACCGCAAAGATCACCCTGCAACACGGTTTGATCTACGACAAGATGATACGTCGCTTTGGTGAGAACAAGGCGCGGCTTTACGCAGAGGCACAGAAAAAAGCGTGCAAGGAATACGCCCGACTTTGCGAGAACGTCGATTGCGACTATGAAGCAAGGGATTCCTACGTCTACTCCTTAAATGACCGCAAGAAAATCGAAAAGGAAGTCAGCGCCCTTAACCGAATCGGTGTGAAAGCAGAGCTTTCGGACGCCGAAGAACTTCCTTTCAAGGTGTCGGGGGCTGTTCGCGTGACGGATCAAGCGCAGTTTCACCCGTTGAAATTCCTATATACGATTGCAAAAGATCTGCCGATATATGAGCATACCAAAGTTATAGAACTGATGCCATATAAGGCAAAAACTAATCACGGTGAGATCACCTACAAAAAGCTGATCATTGCAACGCATTTTCCGATGCTTAATAAGCACGGACTTTATCCCTTGAAGCTCTATCAGCACCGTTCTTACGTGATTGCGCTGAAAGGGGCGCAGAACGTGAATGGAATGTGCGTGGACGAATCGGACACGGGACTTTCCTTCCGAAGCTACGGAGATCTCCTGCTCCTCGGCGGTGGTGGACACCGCACGGGAAAGCAGGGAGGTTGTTGGCAAGAGCTTGAGGACTTCGTCAAGAAACATTACAAAAACGCTGAAATCGTCGGCAAATGGGCAACGCAGGATTGTATGACGCTGGATGGTATTCCTTATATCGGTCAATATTCAAAATCCACGCCCGACGTATTTGTCGCAACGGGATTTAACAAATGGGGCATGACTAACGCCATGGTCGCCGCCGACATTCTCTGCGACCTTGTCAGAGGAAAATCCAATCCTTATGC
>JAZQXI010000189.1:0-2169 GCA_045632805.1 Eubacteriales bacterium
TTACTCACCCGTCCGCCACTAACTCGGGGACCGAAGTCCCCTCGTCCGTTCGACTTGAATGTGTTATGCACGCCGCCAGCGTTCATCCTGAGCCAGGATCAAACTCTCGATATCATTGTATTAAAACAGCAGGAACTCTCGCTCCCACCGATCTAATCTACATCGAGCTTTTGCTCTTAGCATTTTTACTTTTGTTTGAGTAGTATTCTCTTTGAATTGTTCGAGATCCAATACACACGCTTTTTTATAGCTTTGTACTTCTCTCTTGTTGTTCAATTTTCAATGATCAGTGCCGCTCGCTTTTTTCGGGCGACCTTGTTATTATAACACAGGCGAATCGATTTGTCAAGAGTTTTTTGAAAACTTTTTTAATTTTTCTTTTCTCTTTTTTCGACACACGCGTGTAAGGCGCCGTTTTTTTACGATAGCTTTGCTATTATATCACATTCTTTTTTGTTTGTCAAGTACTTTTCCACAAAAAAACCAAAAATATTTTTACACTTTGACCAAATCGCGCCCCTTGTATAAAATTCACTCGTCGGCGGATACTATTAAAAAAACAATCGCGAGGTACACATGCTAACCATCCTGATCCGCACCCTGCTGATCTACGTCTGTCTGATCGCAACGATGCGTTTGATGGGCAAGAGGCAGATCGGAGAATTGGAAGTGACAGACCTTGTAACGACCTTTCTTCTTTCCGAAATCGCCTCTCTCCCCATCACCGACCGCAACATCCCCGTAACCTACGCAATTCTCCCCATGATCATTCTGCTTACGCTCGAGGTTCTTTCTTCCTATATATTATTGCGCGTTCCAAAGCTGAAAGGCTTGCTTGCAGCACGTCCAACGCTTCTTGTGCGCCACGGCGAAGCAGACATCAAAGCGCTCAAAGAAACGCGCGTCTCCATGGAAGAATTGATGAGTGAAATCCGCCAACAGGGGCTGACCTCTCTTTCGCAAGTGGACTGCGCCATTTTGGAAAAAGACGGCAAGCTGACCGTTCTGCCAAAACCGCAATACGCGCCCCCGACCGCCGAACAGCTTGGCATCAAGGTCAGCGACTCCGCCTTGATGCATATCGTCTACGAAAACGGCGTCTTTAGCGACACGGGACTTTCTTTGATCGAAAAGGATCGCGCGTGGCTCAAAAAAGAGCTTTCCTCGCGTGGTCTGTCTCTATCCTCCGTCTTTTGCGTGACCGCCAACGAGTCGGGAACGCTCTACTGCGTTTCCAAGAACGGGAAAGGAGTCTCATGAAATCCTTTATCGCCACTCTCATTCTCTGCGCGTTGATGCTCACGGGTGTTCTTGTCAACGCGATCTACGTCAACCGTCTCTCTGACGATCTGCTCGCCCGTCTCGACGCCCTCCCCGACATCGGCGCTCCCGACTGTCAATCCGCCGCAAAAGATTTTTGTGACTTTTGGATCTCCAAAGCCGAATCCATCGAGCTATCTGCTGGCTTCCCCTCCACCGATCGCATCAGTGAATATTCACTCACACTCGTTGCCTGTGCCGAGGTCGGTGACCTCTACGGCTACCGTACCGCCCTCGCGCTCCTCGTAGATGCCATCGAAGACCTGCGCCGCCACGAGCAGGTGTCGTTGGGAAATCTATTATAAGGGGGATTTTTGTGGGGAAAACTTTTGAAAAAGTTTTTTCTTGGAGAACCTTCTTGAAAGAAGGTTCTCCAAACCTCTCCAAGAACTTTCACCACTTTTTTATAGCACCCTCGAAGGATTGCATTTCAAAGCATGTCCTACGGAGGTGCTGTGCGTTTTGGTGAAAGCGTTCGTGCAGCACAAACTTCCGCACGCTGTTACTTTCGTGCGTTGACAGAGCAATAGCTCCCGCAAGCGTTTTAGGTACAGGATTGCCAAGGCAATCCCACCGCAAAACGCTCGCGAAGATTAGTTTTGAGAATGGGAAAACAAAAACGCACGTACAAAGCGCAAGCTCTATTGTAAGGGAAGCTTCGCAAGTGTAATAAATGACACCATCCATGCACCAAACTAACTTTGGTGACCACTTTGGGTAGCGAAGCGGCGCGAGCGTAATGAATCACACCACGGTGTGGTGTCAGAACGCGAGCGTGACCGAGCCGCAGCGAGAAGTGGCACCAAAGTGGTGGCGGGAGCTATTGCTCTGTCAACGCACGAAAGCGAC
>JAZQXI010000190.1:0-10744 GCA_045632805.1 Eubacteriales bacterium
ACGACGGCGGCGACCTGATCTCCCTTTTGCACGGCGACTACAGACACCTTGGCAAAAATCTCATCGGAGGCTGCGAGGAGACCACCACGGGCATCCACCGTCTGCTCGCGCGCGAGGCTGCGGGACTGCTCGACTATACCATGATCGACGTCAACGACGCTGATTGCAAGCACCTGTTCGATAACCGCTACGGCACAGGACAGTCCACACTCGACGGCATCATGAACTCTACCAATCTCATTATTGCAGGTAAAACGGTGGTCGTTGCAGGCTACGGCTGGTGCGGAAAAGGTCTTGCGATGCGCGCCAAAGGCATGGGCGCCGTGGTGGTGGTCACCGAGGTCGATCCCATCAAGGCGATCGAGGCAGTCATGGACGGATTCACCGTTCTCCCCATGGATGAAGCGGCAAAAATCGGTGACCTCTTTGTCACGCTTACAGGCTGTGCGGACGTTCTGGTCGGACGTCACTTTGATGTCATGAAGGACGGTGTCCTGCTCTCCAACAGCGGTCACTTTGATGTTGAGATCAACAAAAAGGATCTTGAGGCGCGCGCCACCGAAATTTGGGAACGCAAGCCCAACATCCGCGGCTACCGTATGAAGGACGGCAGAATTTTGAACCTGCTTGCAGAGGGGCGCCTTGTCAACCTCGCCGCAGGAAACGGTCACCCCGCCGAGATCATGGACATGTCCTTCGGCATCCAGGCAAAGGGACTTGCATACCTTGCCGCAAACGGAAAAGCAATGGAAAAGCGCGTCTACGCCGTTCCCGCCGAGATCGACCGCGAGGTTGCGGATATCAAGCTTCGTTCCATGAACGTCGCCATCGACGTCCTCACCCCCGAGCAGGAAGAATATCTCTCCCGCGTCGAGTGAGTTTCCATATTCTTCCATATTTCGCAATAGCAATATTTGTCTTATGTTTTTTATCCCGTCATTTTTCAAGGAGATCCTTTCGCTATGACCGAAGAACGATATCAATCCAATCCTACACACGCATGCAAGGTCGCCGTCATCGGTGCCGGACACGCAGGAATTGAAGCGGCGCTGGCATCCGCGCGCATGGGCGTGGACACCGTCCTCTTTACAATGTCGCTGGAATCCATTGCAAATATGCCCTGCAACCCTTCCATCGGAGGAACCGCAAAAGGGCACCTTGTTTACGAGATCGACGCGCTCGGCGGCGAAATGGGACGCGCGGCAGATTTGGTGACGCTCCAATCCCGCACGCTCAATTTGGGAAAGGGCGCTGCGGTGCAAAGCAAGCGTGTACAGGCAGACCGCAAGAGATACCAAGCCATTATGAAGCGGACCTTGGAGCAAACGCCCAATCTGCGTCTGATCCAAGCCGAGGTCACCGCAATTAATGTCCGAGATATAGCGGATATACCGCAAAATACAGCCGAATCGACAACAAAATGTGTCTCATCTATCGAAACTCGGCTGGGAGAGCTCTGGGAATGTGAATGTGTCATCATCGCATCGGGAACCTATCTGGAAAGCACGATCTTTGTTGGCAATGTCAGCTACGAGGCAGGCCCCGACGGTTTTCTCCCCGCAAAAGGGCTCTCCAAATCCCTCATGGATGCAGGTATCCATCTCTTGCGCTTTAAAACAGGAACACCCGCGCGCATCAAGCGCGAGACAATCGATTTCTCCAAGCTCGAGGAGCAAGCAGGCGAGGAAAATCCTATTCCCTACAGCGCGGTCCACGATGGCTCTATTTATAATAGGAAGCAAATTCCCTGCCACATCGTCTATACCAACAGCGAAACGCATCGCATCATCCGAGAAAATATCACACGCAGTGCCATGTACTCCGGAAAGATCCACGGCACAGGCCCACGCTACTGCCCTTCTATTGAAGATAAGCTCGTTCGCTTTGCCGACAAGGAGCGCCATCAGCTCTTTGTGGAGCCCATGGGAGAGGATACTTCCGAGATGTACCTGCAGGGATTTTCCACTTCCCTCCCGACAGACGTTCAAATCGACATGCTGCACTCCCTTGATGGCTTTGAAAACGCAGAAATCATGCGTTATGCATACGCAATCGAGTATGATTGCGCAGATCCGACGCAAATGGACGCCTCTTTGGAGTTCAAAACCGTCAAAGGGCTTTACGGAGCAGGACAATTCAACGGCACATCGGGCTACGAGGAAGCCGCCGCGCAGGGGTTAATTGCAGGCATCAACGCCGCAAGACAAATCAAAAAGCTCGATCCCGTCATTTTGCCGCGATCAGGCAGCTACATTGGCACCCTGATCGACGATCTGGTCACAAAAGGGACAAACGAGCCCTATCGCATGATGACCTCGCGATCGGAATATCGCCTCTTATTGCGCCAAGACAATGCCGATTCGCGCTTGACCCCCATCGGATATCGCGCAGGACTCGTCAGCGAAGAGCAATATCAAGCTTTTTTGCGCAAAAAAGAGGAACAAGATATAGAAAAAGAGCGTTTGGAATCAACTCACGTCTCTCCGGCGCTCGCAAATCCGTTTTTAGAAGCACTCGGTGAGACACCGCTTAAATCCGGCGCTTCCCTCGCAGATCTTCTCCGCAGACCCCCTGTCAGCTATGAAAACTTGGCGCAAATCGACCAAAACCGTCCAAATCTCTCGCGCACCGTATGCTTAACAGTAGAAACCGACATTAAATATGCAGGCTACGTGAATCGACAGCTTTCAGAAGTCGATCATCGGCGCAAATTGGACGAAAAGCAGTTGCCAAACGGCATTGATTATCAGGCAATCAAAGGCTTGCGCATCGAAGCCGCGCAAAAATTAACTGCCATCCGCCCCCGCACCGTAGGACAAGCTTCCCGTATCAGCGGCGTCAGCCCTGCGGATATTACCGTTCTGCTCATCTATTTAGGCATGAAATGAGGTGTTTATCTTGGAATACAGCGAATTTAAAGTCATTTTTTTCAATGCCTTTCATATAAACAACCTTCCGTCACCAAGTGAAGAGCAAACAGAGCGATTCCACCGTTTTTGCGAATTTCTCTTGGAAACCAATAAAACCACCAATTTGACCGCAATTCGTACCCCTGAGGACGTCATTTACAAGCATTTTGTGGATTCCGCGCTCGTTTCCGCATATATTCCGCACAGTGCCACTGTTCTCGACCTCGGATGTGGTCCCGGATTTCCGTCTTTGCCGCTTGCCATCCTGCGCCCCGACCTTTCTATCAAGGCACTCGATAGCACAGCAAAGAAAATCGCTTTCTTAAACCAAGCCGCAGAGCTTTTACAGCTTTCCAACATCAAAGGCATCTCCGGCAGAGCCGAGGACGCCGCCATTCGCAAGCAGTTGGGACAATTCGATGTCGTTGTCAGCCGCGCCGTGGCAAGATTGAACATCTTGTGCGAACTTTGCATCCCTTATGTTAAAATCGGCGGTAATTTACTCGCAATGAAGGGCTCAAAAGCCGAAGAAGAGCGAGTTGAGGCGAAAACAGCAATTCAAACGCTCGGCGGCGACACTTCAAAGCAAATCGACCTTCAACTTCAAACACAATTCGAAGCAGAAGCACGCGCAATCATTCAAGTCGCAAAAATCGCAGCGACGCCACCTAAATATCCGCGCTCTTATGCCGGCATTTTAAAAAAGCCACTTTAAATGTTTCACGTGAAACAAACTCTTTTGCCAAAGAAGGATGTTTCACGTGATTCTTTTTTGTTTTTTCATCGAATGTTTCACGTGAAACATTCGATAGATGCCGATTTTGTGTGTTTCACGTGAAACATTTAGAAAATTACAGAAAAATAACACAAACCCGTTGCATTTTGCTACTATCTATGGTATAATATTGAATAGAACCATTAGACTCATCAATTAGAAAGGAAGTGTAAAAAATGGGTAAGATTATTTCGTTTGCCAACCAAAAGGGAGGCGTTGGTAAGACCACATCCGCGGTCAATATTGCATCGTCTCTCGGTGTTTTGGGCTATAAAGTGCTTTTGATCGACCTCGATCCCCAGGGAAATGCCACCAGTGGCGTTGGAATTGTTAAGAAAAACCTCAAAGTAACCGCATTTGATATGCTGACAGGCGACACCACCGCCGAAGAGGCAACCATTAAGACAAGATTTAACAATCTTTCGGTCATTCCTACCAATACAACGCTCGCTCGCGCGGAATTTGAGCTTGCAGACTTCGAAAATGGCGAATATATCATCAAAAAGAAGCTTGAAGAGGCAAAAAAAGAGTACGATTACATCATTATTGACTGTCCTCCGTCTCTTGGAATGCTCACCGTGAATGCAATGACAGCAAGTGACGGTGTTGTGATCCCGATGCAGTGCGAATTTTTCGCATTGGAAGGGCTTTCTCAGTTGATGTTCACCATCAGCCGCATCAAGTCACATTATAATAAGGAACTGAACGTCACCGGCATTTTGATCACGATGTATAACAACCGTTTGATCCTCTCAATGCAGGTTCTCAACGAGCTTCGCAAGCATTATGCGGATAAGTTGTTTGAAACCACCGTTTCCAGAAACGTCAAGCTCTCCGAGGCCCCCAGCTTTGGCGCGCCTGTTTACTACCATGACAAGCGCTCCAAGGGTTCCAACGAGTACATGAATATCGCAAAAGAGCTTGCGGAACGCATCTAAGGAGGGTAAATCATGGCAAAATCGAGAAGTGGGTTGGGACGCGACTTCTATTCGCTGTTAGACGACAACATTCTTGGCAGTGATAAGACCTCCGCAGCCACCAATCTGCGCCTTTCCGCAATTGAACCTCGAAAGGATCAGCCGCGAAAGACCTTTGCAGACGAGCCTCTGGCACAATTGGCGGAATCCATCCGTCAATTTGGCGTTTTACAGCCGATTGTCGTACGTGAAAACGAGTTTTTAGAGGGAACTTACGAGATTATCGCAGGAGAACGCCGTTGGAGAGCCGCAAAAATGGCAGATCTGACCGAGATTCCCGCTGTCGTCTTGAAGGGCGACGATCTCAAGGCGGCACAAATCGCCGTGATTGAGAACGTACAACGTGAAGATCTGAATCCTGTTGAAGAAGCGCTGGCATATCAAGCTTTGATCGACCGTTTTGGTTTGACGCAGGAGCAGGTTTCCAAGCAAGTTGGCAAGAGTCGCGCCGCAGTTGCCAATAATCTTCGCCTTTTGGACCTTCCGGACGAGGTTTTGGAGCTTTTGCGTGTTGGATCGCTTTCAGCAGGGCACGCGCGCGCACTTTTGGCGCTCAACAGTCAGGAGCAAATGACCTCTTTGGCGCAAAAAATCATCGAAAAAGGGCTTTCCGTACGCGACGTTGAGCGCACGGTTCGTCTTTTGAACTATCAACCCACCGCCCTTGACGAGGAAGAACAGGATGAACTCTCCCAAAGAAAGGTCTATATGAGAGACCTGGAGCATCGTGCCGTTTCGATTCTCGGAAGACGTGTGAAGATTTTGAAAACAAACAAGAAAAAAGTCGTGGAATTGGCGTATAGCGACGACGATGATCTTGCGGATCTTCTCAAAGCAATTTGTGGAAGTGATTTCTTCGGCGAGGATGCGTAAAATCCATCCAAAACGTCAAAAATAGCATTAAAAACAGTAAAAAATACGCTAAAAACAGCAAAATATCAGGAGAAAGCCATGTTAGACATCAAATATATCAAGGAATCCCCCGATGAAGTCATTGACAGACTGAAAAAGAAGGGAAAAGATGCAAAAGAGGAAATCGAGCTGATCTTGAAGCTTGATACCGAGCGTCGTGCGCTGATCAGCGAAGTCGAAGCGATCAAGGCAGAGCAGAACAAGACCAACAAGCTCATTCCTCAATATAAAAAGGAAGGAAAAGACACCGCAGCCATCTTTGCACAGATGAAGGAGCTGGGTGCAAAAGCAAAAGCAGACGACGAAAAGCTGAAGGAAGTAGAGACTCAACTCACTTCTTTGATGCTGGGATTGCCCAATCTGCCCGATTTTGATCTGAAAGAGGGCGGAAAAGAGAACAACGAGCCTCTTCGTTACTATGGAGAACCCAGAAAGTTCGATTTCGAACCCAAAAATCACGTTGATCTCTGCACCGATCTCGGTCTGATCGATTATAAGAGAGGGACTAAGCTTTCCGGAAACGGTTTTTGGATCTATTCGGGCATCGGCGCACGTTTGGAGTGGGCTCTGCTCAACTATTTCATCGATTTCCACCTTGGAAACAACTATCAGCTTATGCTCGTCCCCCACATGCTGGGTTATGAGTGTGGTCTGACGGCAGGTCAGTTCCCGAAATTCCAGGATGACGTATACTGGATGGAGACTGCAGAGGATGAGCGTCGCCGCTTTATGCTTCCTACAGCAGAGACGGCGTTGGTATCTCTCCACCGCGATGAGATCCTTACCGAAGCAGATCTTCCCAAGAAATATATCAGCTACACCCCCTGTTTCCGCCGCGAGGCAGGCTCTTACCGTGCGGATGAGCGCGGAATGGTGCGCGGACACCAGTTCAACAAGGTTGAAATGGTGCAGTACACGCTTCCCGAGAAGAGCGACGAGGCATTTGAGGAGCTGGTAACCAACGCGGAAAACCTGGTCAAGGGGCTTGGCTTCCATTTCCGTACGGTGAAGCTTGCGGCAGAGGATTGCTCGGCATCCATGGCGCGCACCTATGACATTGAGATCAACATTCCTTCGATGAACGGCTACAAAGAGGTTTCCTCCGTTTCCAACGCGCGCGATTATCAGGCACGCCGCGGCATGATGCGCGTTCGCCGCGAGAACGGTAAGACCGAATTTTTGCACACACTGAACGGTTCCGGTCTTGCAACCAGCCGCATTTTCCCCGCTTTGGTGGAACAAAATCAGAATGCAGACGGCAGTGTAACCGTTCCCGAGGTTCTGCGCAAGTATATCGGACTCGACGTAATCAAAAAGTAAGCTTCTCCCGTGATCTTTAAAGGAGAAAAACAATGTTTTTACAAAAAACAGCCTTGCTTTCAAGTGGAAATACCTCATTTTGGGAGCAATTTTTGAGCTGGTATCATCAATCTACGTTTTATGAGCTGCTGGTTTACTTTGAAGAACGCTATTTTAGCGTTGATTTTCACGTTTACGAGCATATCACATTGGGACCCAATGCCGGAAAAACTGCGCAAATGATGATTTTGGGCATCGCGATTGGGCTGATCATTGCGTCCATCATGATCGCTTACACGCGCACAAAGCTTGGCGGATTCGTTCGCAAGCTGATCAAAACGGAATGTCTGTCTCCCGATCGTGCAAAAACGCTTTCCGAGCTTGGCGAATTTCGCAATGCCGCGCTCAGGCGAGAGCTTTTGCGAGGGGTCACCTTGCGCAAGTTCGTTTGTTGTGCCGACACACAGAATGCCGAGCTTGAAAGCAGTATGCGGCAAGAAAGCGAAAAGTCCACTTTGAAAGAGAAGAAGCCGATCGCTTTGTTGCGAATCAAGGAATTTTTCCTTGGAAAAAGCGAAGGACAGCGTATTGATTTTACCGTCTCTCGCTTCTACATTCCCGAAGACTTGAAATATCGCGCCGACACAAGATTTGAGAAAAAGGGATCGGGATGGTTGTTCGCGCTTCTGACCTCGGTCGGAGTAATCGTGTTCGCCTCGCTGATCTGTAAGTTTCTCCCCGACATTCTTCAATTGATGGATAACCTCATTGGAATGATGGCGCCCTAAAAAAAGAGTTCCGCAAGTGTAAAATGCACTTGCGGAACTCTTTTTCAGATCGATATATGAATATTTTATGAACCATTCAAGCAACAATGAGACCGATTCGGAAAGAATAGGTTTCGCGATTGCTTGGAAGGTAGATGGAATACAGCTTGGATTTTGTATGGAAAATGGCTTGGAAAATAAAGTTCTCTCCCTCTTTGACAAAAGAGAATGAGTGAAACGCAGGCAAATTGGCAAAAGGGAAGCTCTCTTCGCAGGATTCGGACTTGATCAATCTTTCTTTGCTTTCTGCGTTCTCTTTTTGAATCTGCTCAACGGTAAGGGCGAAATCATCCTTGTTTTCAATTGGTACTTTTCCGACATTTCCAATTGTTTTTGATGTTTGGGATATCTTGGTTTTTCCATACCGATGGCGCAATTCCAAAAGTGTGCAAACCAGAAATGCCGTCAAACGGTGGAACTCATCCGCATCAAGCTTTGGAATGCTGACGGGTAGGGAAAGCCCTTCCAAGCGGCATCCGATAAAATTCGCAACCGTCAAGCAGTGGTTCCAAATTTCCTCGCGAGGTGTCAGGATTTTTGTGGTATAATAGAAAACTTCCTCAAGTCGGCGTTCGACATCGGCAGAATCCGTTGTTTCCTCTTCGTGGCGAAAAACGCTGTTAATCGCACTACGTTGTGCCAAATCAAGAACTTTTCGCACTTTTTCCTCGGGTGCATGCAGTCGCACGGCAAGCAAAAGATCGGTGGCGCGGTACCATGCGGAAAAGAGGAGGAGTGATTCTTCTCCGGCGGGAAGCAGTACGCAGGATGCCTCGGTTTCTAAAAATGTGACAAGCCGATCATCCTTTGGAAGGATCACATTCAAAGCATCGAAAAGAGGCTTTCCGATGCTTTCTTCCATTCCTCTCGCGGCGATGATCCGAAAGGAGTCCGAGACATGAACGACAGCGCAGTCATCATGAAAAATCCGACTTTTTGGAAGATCCTTTTGATTTTGAAAATAAAGCTCCGGAACAAAGCTGAAAATATTCTGACTCATAAAACCTCTTTAAAAAACGATATGTCTGATGCGATTGAGCGCGATCTTTCGATACGTTCCGTCCAAGCACGCAACCGTAAAAACGGTGTCACGGTTATAAAAAATATCGGTGGCGCCGTTCGTGTAGGTTACAAGCAGCTTGTCACGCAAAAGGAGTGGTTGCGATTCCACGCTGATGTAGCGCAAGCAGGTGGTATCCACGCGCACGATGTCTCCGTTTTGACGATCGCAATCAAAAAAGCAATCGGCAAGAATCCCTTTGCAAAACTCGCTTTCCTTGCTGTAAAACCGCGTACAACGCAAAATACGCGCAGGATCGATGGGATCGATCGATTTATCCACCTTTGCGTGATTTTTGATGTAGGAAACCATCTTTTCGATGCGGAGCAGGGCAATTCCGTCCATTTCTTCGGGAAGATCCAGCCTGCAATCGGGTTCGCAGAACACGACCATACCGTGAATCTCGCGATGAATTCCGTAAAACGCGCGCATCCGCTCGATAAACTGGCGCGTCGTTCCAACCGGGCTTTTCAGCGTCTTACGTGTTCCGTTGTCCTTGTTTTGGTAAAATTGATCCCCGTCGGCGCCAATCTCGCCCTTCCAGTTTTTGACCTCGATGACGAACGCATCCCCCTTGTGGATAACCAAAAAATCCTTTTCGAGGTAGAGGTTCTTGTGTGGCACGACCGCATTTCGGATCACGCAATCAAAAGAGTCGCACAGCATGCGGTAAACCGTCTCCTCACCCTCGCTTCCAAAGGCTTCGATCTCCTCCAAAATCGGTAGTTTTTCCGCCGTGCTACGGTTCCACGCCGCCTTGATCAGTCCCATTTTTCAACCTCCGTCTCGTCATTTCTCCTATTTTAACACATTTTACCAGCATTGTCAAGGGAACACCACCGCCACGTGATCACGAAAGGTGGTGGGATAAGGATTTTCAGGGGAGAAACTTTTTTCAAAAAAGTTTTTTCTTGTTTCTTGGAGGACCTTTTTGAAAAAAGGTCCTCCAAACCTCCCCAAAAACTTTCACCACTTTTTTAGGTGACCCTTCAAAGAAACTGCTTACATAGCGGTTCTTTTTTTCATACTCTGCGCTTTGGTGAAAGCGTTTATGCAGTAGAAACTCCCGCACATTGTCGCTTTAGAGCGAAGCCAAAACAATAGCTCCCGCAAGCATTTTGGGACCCACGACCCAAAATGCTCACGGAAGTTAGTTTGATGTTTTTAGGGGAGAAACTTTTTTCAAAAAAGTTTCTCCCCTAAAACTGTAGACAAAACTACCGGCTTTCGTCAGGTTGACGAAAGTTTTGATCGCGCGCTTGCGCGTGTCTTTTATCAAAAGTTTGCGGGGTCAAGGGCGAGTAGCCCTTGTCGCGCTCCGCAGAGCGCGAAATCCCCTATATGGCGTTTCTTTTTTGCCAAGCTGCAATTGCTTGCAATTGCGGCTGAGCCTGCGAAGCCTCTTTTCATTTGCGCCTGCGGTGTCAAAGAAAAAAGCGGCATAAACGAATTTGTACAAACTAACAAATTGCACTCCTTTGGCCTACACTCTGCGCGCCGACTGCATAGCGGTCGGCGCGTTCGCTTTTTTTCTCTCAATTTCCCCAAAAACTATTTACAAAGCGGAAAAAGGCGTGTATAATAATAAAGTAGACCCATGTCGCGTTCCACACCGCGCGGGTCGCGCATTCCCCCTATGGTAAGGAGAAAATCATGAAAAAACAGCATTTGTTTGCCCGTGCCTTTCTCGGCGTGCGCCGAGCGCAAAAGGGCGTTGCCAATGCGATCTATCACACCGGGCGCGAGTTCGGTGAGGTCATAGAAGCGGTTCGGGAACGAGATCCCGCCGCGCGCAGCACCGCGGAAATTCTGCTTTTGTATTCGGGTGTTCATGCCATCATGGCACACCGCTTGGCGCATCACCTGCATCAAAATGAGCATTATTTTGCCGCGCGCGCCGTCAGCCAGGCGGCAAGACACTTGACAGGGATTGAGATCCACCCGGGGGCTACCATCGGCAGAAACTTTTTCATCGACCACGGTAG
>JAZQXI010000191.1:0-2702 GCA_045632805.1 Eubacteriales bacterium
GAGGTTCAAGCGGCAACGGCAATAGCACTTACCAAGCTCGACGTGCTTTCGTATATGGACAAGATCCCCGTTTGTACCAAATATATTCTGGATGAAAAGGAAACAGACCGCTTTCCGTTTCCATTGGCATTGGAAAATGCCAAACCCGTTATAGAATATTTTGACGGTTGGAAGTGTGACATCTCGGGTGTTCGCAAGTGGGAAGATCTGCCCAAAGCAGCACAGGATTACGTTACATTCATTGAAAAAGAAATCGGATGTCCTATTAAGTACGTGTCGGTTGGTCCCGAGCGCGACAGCATTGTGATTCGATAAGAGGAGGCGCGAATGGCATATAGAATACGAAACAAAAAGGATTTGAATACACAGGTTTTTCTGATGGAGATCGATGCTCCTGCAGTAGCGAGAAAGGCTGAACCGGGACAGTTTATCATATTGCGCATTGATGAGTACGGTGAGCGTGTACCGTTTACAATTGCGGATTTTGACAGAGAAAAGGGAACGATCACAATTATTGTTCAAGCGGTTGGTAAAACCACGAGAGATATGCAAAAGCTCCGCACGGGGGACAGTATCCTCGATTTTGCGGGGCCCTTGGGAATGCCTACACCTTTGGAAGGAAAGAAAAAGGTTGCTGTAATTGGCGGTGGACTGGGAACAGCGATCGCTTATCCGCAGGCGAAAAAGCTGAAAGCACTCGGTGCGTCTGTTACAGTGATCACGGGCTTTCGCAGTGAGGATTTTATCATTCTCAAGGATGAGATGCAGGCTGTGGCGGATAAGCTGATCATTACGACCGACGACGGCTCCAACGGAACAAAAGGATTTGTAACGGATCACTTGAAGGAAGAACTTGACGCAGGAGAACGATTTGATGAAGTCATTGCAATCGGACCTCTTGCGATGATGAGAGCGGTTTGTCGATTGACCAAGGAATATGGTGTTCCCACCACCGTCTCCATGAATCCCGTTATGATCGACGGCACGGGAATGTGCGGCGGCTGCCGTGTCATCGTTGGCGGAGAAGTGAAATTCGCCTGCGTTGACGGTCCCGACTTCGATGGTCACCTCATAGATTGGGATGCCGCTATGAAGCGTGGACAGATGTTCAAGGAACAGGAAAAGCGTTCCTGCACCGAGGGACATTGCAGAATATACGGAAAGGAGTAAGACAATGGCTAATATGTCACTGAAAAAGAATCCGATGCCGGAGCAGGCCCCCGGTGTTAGAAATAAGAATTTTTTCGAGGTAACGACGGGCTATACCGCTGAAATGGCAATTGACGAAGCACAGCGTTGCTTGAATTGCAAAAATAAGCCATGTATGACGGGATGCCCTGTAGCCGTTAAGATCCCCGAGTTTATTTCTCTTGTTGCTAAGGGTGAATTTGAAGCGGCTTATGAGAAAATCACCGAGACCAACGCACTGCCCGCCGTCTGCGGAAGAGTGTGTCCGCAGGAGAAACAGTGCGAATCCAAGTGTGTTCGAGGCATCAAGGGTGAGCCCGTTGCCATTGGAAGACTGGAACGCTTTGTTGCCGATTGGCATATGGCAAACGGGGAGGATAAGCTTACAGAGCCGCAAAAGAATGGCAAAAAGGTTGCCGTTGTCGGCTCGGGCCCTTCCGGACTTACTGCCGCGGGAGATCTTGCTAAGCTCGGTTATGACGTTACGGTTTACGAGGCTTTCCATACGGCGGGCGGTGTTCTGATGTACGGAATACCTGAATTCAGACTTCCTAAAACTATCGTGCAGACCGAGATTGATAAGCTGAAAAGCATCGGCGTTAAGATAGAAACAAATACTATCATAGGAAAAACAATTTTGATTGATGAGCTTTTGGAAAATATGGGCTTTGATGCGGTGTATATTGGTTCGGGAGCAGGACTTCCGTCTTTCCTCGGTATCGAAGGTGAGAGCCTCAACGGTGTTTATTCTGCAAACGAGTTCCTCACCAGAATCAATTTGATGAAGGGCTATCGTTTCCCCGAATACGATACTCCGGTGTACGTTGGTAAGAATGTTGCTGTGTTCGGAGGCGGTAACGTGGCGATGGATGCGGCGAGAAGCGCAAAAAGGCTCGGCGCAGAAAACGTATATATTATTTACCGCCGAGGCAAAGAGGAGCTTCCTGCAAGAGTGGAGGAGGTCTTTCATGCGGAGGAAGAAGGTGTAGAGTTCCTGCTTCTTCAAAATCCGACGAAATTTATCGGAGATGAAAATGGATGGCTTACGGGTGTCGAGGTCATCAGCATGGAGCTTGGCGAGCCGGATGCAAGCGGCAGAAGACGTCCCGTTACTATCGAAGGCTCCGAACATATCATAGAGATTGATACTGCGGTGGTTTCCATTGGGCAAACGCCTAACCCACTGATCAAGAAAACGACCAAGGGCCTTGAAACGAACAAGCGCGGCTGTATCGTTGCCGATGAAAATGGCGCAACATCAAAGGCGTTTGTATATGCGGGTGGTGACGTTGTGACAGGTGCCGCAACGGTCATTCTTGCTATGGGCGCAGGAAAAACAGCGGCTATGGCGATCCACAAAGAACTCACTACAAAAGGAGAATGAATATGACAAGCAAATACGAATCCCCCTTATCCTCGCGTTACGCATCTGAATATATGCTGAGCCTGTTTTCAAGTGACACCCGCTATAGCACGTGGCGTCGCCTTTGGGTGTCCCTTGCAAAAGCTGAACA
>JAZQXI010000192.1:0-2628 GCA_045632805.1 Eubacteriales bacterium
AATCCTCGTCGTCGCACTCGCACTCTTCGTCAAGGTAATCTTCAACGTCTTGCAGATCGTCGTCGAGCTCTTCAACGTACTCGTTGAGGTAGTTCAGATCTTCGTCGATCTCGTCGATATCTTGCTTGATGCCTGCAATCTCGTTTGCCATTTCGTCAACGAGTCCGAGGAGTGCGGCAATGATCTTTCCCTCTTTCGTGGATTTGTCGAGTTCAAGTCCGTCTGCCAGACCCTTGATATAAGCGGATTTTTCGGTAAGATTCATAATTCCAAAATTCCTTTCAAAAATTTATTGTAATGGAAAGAATGGGAAAACTCTGCCTTGGCAAAGTCTTCCCATATCGTTCAATTTTTATGCTCTGGAAAGATATTCGCCGGTTCTGGTGTCGATCTTGAGCATATCGCCAACGTTGATGAACAGGGGAACCTTGATCTCAGCGCCGGTCTCCAGGGTTGCGGGCTTGAGGGTGTTGGTTGCGGTGTTGCCTGCAAAGCCGGGATCGGTATCGGTAACCTCCAGCTCTACAAACGTGGGGGGCTCAACGCCAAATACGTTGCCCTTGTAGGAGATGATCTTGCACATCATCTCTTCCTTTACAAAGCGGAAGTTGTCGTCAACCTTATCGTGAGCGATGAGGGTCTCCTCCCAGGTCTCGGTGTCCATAAAGTGATACAGGTCACCGTCGTCGTAGGAATACTGCATATCGCGTCTTTCGATATACGCATTCTCGAACTTATCGGTGGGGTTAAAGGTCTTCTCAATGACCGCACCGGAAATCACGTTCTTCAGCTTCGTACGAACGAAAGCCGCACCCTTACCGGGCTTAACGTGTTGGAACTCGATAACCTGCAGGACGTTGCCCTGACCGTCATCGAATGTAATGCCGTTCTTAAAATCGCCAGCTACTACCATATTTACCTCCAAAAGAGTAAGTCAGAATTTGCATCGGTATTGCACCGATTACATAGTTACCCTTATTATACACCACTTTTTTCCGTTTTGCAATAGTTTTTTTCGCTTTTTTCGGCTTTTTTATTCATTCGGGCAATTTTTTGTGCGTTTTTTGCGCACGTTTTGACCTTGACAGGGACGTTTTGAAGCGTTATAATGGTATTGTATACGCCCCACCGTAAGATTTTATAAAAAGAAAGTCAGTTTTTCTATTGAAAACACGGCGGCAATTCTTTATAATAAAAACAATCTATTTTTTCTTATCCACAAGGAGGACGGAACAATGAGCGGACAATGGTCAAAAGAAAGAGCATGGGAGTGGTACAATTCCCGCCCGTGGATTCGCGGCTGTAACTTTATGCCCTCGGATTGCGCAAACCGCATCGACATGTGGCAGGAATACAAGTTTGAGGAGCATTTTGAAACCGCGGAGCGCGAGATCGAGCTTGCGGAATCCATCGGCTTCAACTCGGTTCGCATCATTCTCGAATACGAGGTTTGGGAACACCAGCACGACGGCTTTATGGAGCGTCTTGACAAGTACCTGTCCATGTTCTACAAGCACGGCATCACCGCGATGATGGTGCTTGCAAACGATTGCTCGGTTCCCAAGGCATTCTGGAAACCCGCCAAGTTTGGAGAACAGCACTACGACATCGGATACCACGGCGGTCGCAAGGTCTCCCCTCACGGCGGTCACGGGGAGTTGAGCTATCACCTTCTTGACGATCCCGCAACGGCGGAGCGTTATTATGAATTTGTCCGCGAGATCATCACCACCTATGCGCATGATGAGCGTGTTTTGATCTGGAATCTGTTCAACGAGCCGGGCAACAACCGTGCCGATCTGAGTCTATCCCACATGGAAAAGTTCTTTGAGATCGCCCGCGAGATCGATCCCGATCAGCCTCTTTGCGCCGATTGCCTCGGTGACTATTACAAGGAAGGCTCGGTCATTGGAGATCGCGCTTTGGAGCTTTCCGACATCATCAGCTTCCACAACTACAACAGCTTTGACAACAACATCGAGTGGATGGAGCGTCTGCGCCTTTTGGGTCGTCCCGCGCTTGACACCGAGTGGCTCCACCGCATCTACAACAACACTGTGGAAGCCATTTATCCTCTGCTCTACCTTGAAAAGGTGGGTGCTTACAACTGGGGCTTTGTTCTCGGCAAATACCAGACGCACGAGCCTTGGAACGGCATTTGGGAGCGCATGGAGCGCGGAGAGGCGGATTTCGACGTCACCAAGTGGCAGCACGATCTCTTCCGTCCCTCGGGCAGACCCTATGATCCCCGCGAGATCAAGCTGATCAAGAGCTACAATCAAAAAGCCGATGAGCGCTTTGCAAAAGGTCTTGACTCCAAGCTCTTTGGTGTCAAGTAAAGATAAGAATGAGGGGGAGAGTTTCTTTTGAGAAGCTCTCCCCCTCGGATTACTGACAAACTCTATTACAAAAAACAACAGTTCGTCAAATAGAACAAATTTGTCAGCCACTTTTTCTTTGCGAGAAATAGGCGCAAAGAAAAAGTTAACAAAAAGAAACGCCATAAGGAAAATTTCGCCGTCTGCAGGAGAAAGAATTCGCAAGCGAATTCGAGAGCACTAACGTGCTCTCCGAGGAGGCGGGGAGATTGGATTTATCCAATCTCTCAACTCCCGAAGGGAGTTTTTG
>JAZQXI010000193.1:0-1935 GCA_045632805.1 Eubacteriales bacterium
TTTTTGATCGCTTCTTGCATTCCTTCCTCCGTAGTAAAGCGCGGACAGCGAGCGGTATATAACACAGTTCCGCCGCGTTGGATAATATCGGATACCGAGCGAATATCAAGATCGACGACATTGTTTTCAATTAGCCCGTTATAACCGCGTTTAATGCCTTTAACGGTCATTCCCATGGAAGCAGCGGTTCTAACGATCGAACGTATAGCCGCATTCATTCCGGGCGCATCTCCGCCGCTTGTAAGTACACCTATTGTTTTCATTACTTTTCACCTCACGTAAAAAGAGCAAAGTTATCCCGATAAAAAAATCAGAACGCCTTTGCTCTAAATATTATTTTGTTTTCGAAAGATTGGTATTTGTTAAAGGACAACTTGCAGTACACGCACTTCCTCAAGAACGTCATTCTTAATGAGGTCGTCGTAGGTCTCTCTTTTTACAATGATCTTGGCTTCATTGCCGCTGACCATCACGATTGGAGGGCGTGGAATGCGGTTATAATTGCTGGACATAGAGTAATTGTATGCTCCTGTAGCAAGAACTGCAAGTGTATCGCCAACGTGGATCTGAGGCATCATAACGTGCTCTTGTATAAGATCTCCCGATTCGCAGCATTTTCCCGCAATGGTAATGGGAGCGACAGGTTCGGCGGACGCATTGTTCGCCAAAACTGCGGTGTATTTGGAGCCGTATAGAATATAACGCGGGTTGTCACACATACCTCCGTCAATGGAAACGTAGGTGCGGACATTCTCAATCTCCTTTACGCAGCCAACCGTGTAAAGCGTAATGCCTGCTGAGGCAACGATAGAGCGCCCCGGCTCAAATACAAGGAAGGGAAGATCAATTCCTTTTTCTTGTGCAAGTTCCTTAACCACATTTGTCACCTTGTGAATGTATTCGGATGGCGCAATCGGATCGTCGGTCGCGGTATATTTGATACCAAAACCTCCGCCGAGGTTGAGAATATTTACTTTGATACCAAGTTTGTCATAAAGGTCAGCAATAAAACCAATCATCACTTTGGCAGCCTCGCAGAAAGGTTCAACGTCAAAGATCTGCGAGCCGATATGACAGTGAACACCGTCAATCTGAATGTTGCTCATCGAGAGTGCGAGCTTATGTATCTCGTAAGCCTCACCGTTCTCAAGAGCAACGCCGAATTTGGAATCGATCTGTCCCGTCTTTACAAAATCATGAGTATGAGCATCAATACCGGGCTTGATACGGAAGAGAATACGTTGATTAACGTTTTTTTCATTTGCAATGCGATTCAGAAGCTCAAGCTCGTATTTGTTATCTACCACGATGTGACCGACACCGCAATTCAGTGCAAGCTCGATCTCGTCGGGCGTTTTATTATTGCCGTGGAAGAATACCTTTTCCATCGGGAAGCCTGCCTTGTAGAGTGTGTAAAGCTCACCGCCAGAAACAACGTCGGCTCCAAGCCCTTCTTCTGCAACGAGTCTTCCGGTATACATTGTACAAAGTGCCTTGCTTGCAAAGAGAACGAGACCGTGTCCGTCGTAATAGGTGTCAATGGCATTTTTATATGCACGGCAATTGTCACGCATCAGATCCTCGTCCAGTACGTAGAGCGGGGTGCCGAATTTCTTTGCAAGCTCCACGGTATCGTGCTGACCGATGACAAGATGATTTTCTGAGTTGATAGAGAGATTTGGCGAATGAAACATAGCTTTTGTCCTTGATTATGAATAGGTTTTAATAATTTCTTCGGCAATTTCACGTTTGGAAATACAGCGATCCATAGCCTGTTTTTCAATGTATCTGTGTGCGTCCGCTTCTGTCATTTTCAAGCTGTCGATCAGAACCCATTTTGCGCGGTTGACGATGCGGATCTCCTGCATCTTTTCCTCGGTTGACACGGTTTTCTTTTCAAACTTCTTTAGCCGCTCTCTTGTTGCGATCATCCAG
>JAZQXI010000194.1:0-2334 GCA_045632805.1 Eubacteriales bacterium
TCTACAGTCCGAGAGTTGATCTGAAAAGGTCAACTCTTGTTTGACATAATAAGGAGCAAATTATGTACAGCATCAAGGACTTTGGAGCCGTTGCGGACGGCAAAACGCTTGCGACAGCTGCCATCCAAGCCGCTATTGACACCTGCCACGCAAACGGCGGCGGCAGAGTGACGGTTCCTGCGGGAACTTATTTAACTGGTTCTCTCTTTTTGAAGGATCACGTGGAGCTTCATTTAGAGCACGGCGCGCGCCTTGTAGCAAGCACCGACCTTGCAGATTATAACGCGGATGACGCATACGAGCAAAACTACGGTGCCCTCTCGGAGGAATGGCGCGCAAAGCATTTGATCATGGCAATTGAATGTCATGACGTTGCTTTGAGCGGAAGCGGTAAGATCGACGCCTCGGGTGACTTTTTTTACGAGGAAGCCAAATTCTATCCCCATCATCAGTGGATGACCGGCTACTCTTGGCGGCAAGGCATGGCATACGCCAAGGACAAGGAAATTCTTCGCCCCGGTCAGGTGATCTGCTTTGTCGAATGTACCGATGTGTCCGTACACGATATCACAATTTGTAATTCCCCTTGTTGGTCGCTCTTTTTGCACGGCTGTGAGAGAGTCAGCGTGCGCGGTGTCAAGGTTTATAATCAGCCTTATTTCGGAAACACCGACGGAATCGACATTGATTGCTGTCGGTTCGTTACGGTATCGGATTGCATGATCGATACGGGAGATGACGCGATCACGCTCCGTTGCTCCGCACAACGTCTCAAAACACCCCGCCCGTGTGAATACGTCACGATTATCAACTGCGTTCTTTCCTGCTCGGTGATGGCAATCCGCATCGGCGTGGGAACAGGGATGATTCGCCACGTGCGCATTTCCAATATCGTGATTCCCCGCGCAGGCACGGCTCTGCAATGCATCACAAGCTACTCCGGACGCGGATGTGCCGAAATTGAGGACGTCCACGTCACGGGCGTCTCTGGATCCGACCTTGGACACATCATTCATCTGAAGGGAGAGGTTGGTTCGATCCGACACATGACACTGGAAAATATGCGACTCTCGGGAATCGGGAACTTGCGCGCAGAGGCATCCCGCTCCTGCATGATAGAAGATATTACCCTGCGAAACGTAGACGTAATCGTCAATTCGGAAGCGGAATCGCCCGATGCACGCAGACGCGCGGCACGCGGTGAATACATGATTTCCTTGCACGGCGTACACGGGGCACAGCTTGAGCACGTGCGGATCAATCCAACCGCTTTGACATCGAATGATTGGAGCGGCACGTTCTGCCAAAACGAATGTACGGGCGTGATGCAAATCGATTGCTCCTTCCCTACGCTTCCCGAATAATAGAAATGCGGCGGTCCACATGCTATATGCATGCGGACCGCCGCGTTTCTATGGAATCAATCGATATCCGACACCTCGAACGGTGCGGATCGGGTTACCGTCGCAAAGTGTTGCAAGCTTGCGGCGCAGATAGCAGATATATACGTCTACTTTGTTTGCAGAAGATTCGCCAATCCGCTCCGCAATCTGCTCGCGCGAGACCGCCTCTGTGCGTTTTTCCAAAAGCAAGCGCATGACCTGTGCCTCTGCGGGACTCAACATCACGCGCTTTCCCTCACACAGAAGCTCCTGCTCACGCAAAATGAAGCGATACCGGGCATGCTTTGTTCCTCTTCCCTTGCCATCATCGGACAATAACAGTGAAATTTCCTCTCGTAGCATCCGCATTTCAAACGGACGGTGGAGAATGATGGAACAAATACGGTTGGGGTCAAGCTGTGAAACCTCTGCAAGCTTGGTAAAACCAATCATACGCACATCGGAACGCACTTTTGATGAAAGGCGAACACTATCCAGATCCCATAGGATCACGTCGGCATCCGCCTCGTCCATTAAATCTTCGGTTACGCACACCGTCAAGCCCTGCATCAAGAATTCCAGCTCCAGCATACGCGCAAAGACCACGTCCGCTGATAAAATCAAGAGTTTTCCACTCATTTGACCACAATATTGATGATCTTATTGGGAATGCTGATCTCCTTGATCACGGTCTTACCCTCGATCAGGGGCAGGATCTTTTCGTTTGCTTTTGCCGCGGCGATCGCATCAGGCGCGGAGCAATTGACGGGAAGATTGACGGTAGCTCTTACCTTACCGTTGACCTGTACGGCAACCTCAACGGTGCTGTCTACGGTCTTTGCCTCATCCCACGTGGGCCACGGAGCCAACGCGCAGAATCCTTCCTGACCGAGATTGCTCCAAAGCTCCTCGGCAAGGTGAGGTGCAAACGGACAAAGCAGGCGTACCAACA
>JAZQXI010000195.1:0-4208 GCA_045632805.1 Eubacteriales bacterium
GCGCGAGTTGGACATGAGAGATTGACGATAGAGCAGAACGGTGCTATCTCGAAACAGGCGGGAACGCAGGTGGATCTTGGCGGAATCGGAAAGGGCGCGGCAATTTCTATGCTGATCGAGTATCTGGAAACCACCGATATTCCGGGCGGCGTCGTTTCTTTCGGAAGCAACGTTGCCGTATTCGGTCAAAAGCGTGACGGAAGTGACTACCGCATCGCCCTGCGCGATCCTTTCAAGGAGGGCGAATACGCAGGCGTATTGACGCTTTCCAAGGGGGATATTCTCTCGGTTTCGGGAGATTACGAGCGTTTTTATACCATTGACGGCGAGCGATATCATCATATTCTCGATCCCAAAACGGGTTATCCCGCAAAAAGCGGACTTTCCTCGGTGGCGGTCGTCTGCTCTGACGGCGCATTGGCGGACGCCTTGTCCACGGCACTCTTCGTCATGGGGGAGGATGCTGCGCAAGAGCTTTACCGCGCCAAAGTGTTCGATTTTGAAGCGATCTTTATCGCAAATGACGGAACACTGACACAAACCGACGGAATGAAAACGATCTTTACACAAGAATAACAGCAGCGGCTGATTCCAACCGAATCAGCCTCTTCTGTTATTCTTTTATTTTGCTTTATTTTATTCTCCGCAAGCCGCGAGAACAAGCTCCTGCAGCTCATACTCGTACTTGTAATCGAACTTGTTCTTCTTTTCACCGCGTACGCAAGCGGCAAAATCCGCAAGCATGTCCTCATACCGTCCTACCATCGGCTCCAGCTCTACCTTTTGACAAATGTTTCGATAGATGTTGGGACCAACCATCTCCTTGGTGGAGATCCAGATATCGGAGGTGATTGTCGGGGAGTCGGGATAGTTGACCTCAAGAGGCTTGATCTCAATCGTACCCTTGGTACCGCAAACGGTGAGCTGACGTCTGCCAAAGCCGTTGACCTGCGTAGAGGTTGCGCGAACGGTGGAGACCGCATGACCGTAATCCAGAACCGCACAGCCGTGGTCCACCACGTCAGTGCCGTCAAAATGTGTACGGCGGTTGAAGGGGATCACCGCATTGGGCTTCTTTCCCATCATCATATAAACAAAGTCTACCATGTGGCATCCAAGGAAGAACATGTTGCCGCCGGGGAACTCATGCATCCAAGCGCGCTTTTCGGGATCGTGGCAGGTATCCATAAAGGCATCGACCTGATAGACCTCACCAAGAGTGCCGTCCGCGATCTTTTCCATGCAGTATTGTACCGCGTGGTTGTAGCGGTACATGTACCCCATATGAACGACCAGATTCTTTTCCTCCGCCAAATCAAGAATACGCTTGAAATGCGCCAGATCCGCGCCTGCGGGCTTATCAAGGTGAATATGGATGCCGTTTTCAATGCAAAGCTCCGCGATCTTGAGGTTTTCCAATTCGTAACCTTCGATCAGCATCGCGTCAGGCTTTTGCGCGATCAGCTCTTCCACGCTCATCTGGGGAAGAGACATGTAAAAGGCGTTGTTGGCGACCTTTTCGTCATAGTATTTTTTATTCGGCTCCGCAAGTCCCACGAACTCAAAAAGATCGGAAAAGCGAAGTGCGCATTCCAAAACGGGTTGGGAGTGGTCGTGAGCGACACCGATGTGACCGATTCTGATTTTTTTCATGATGATATCTCCTTTACTTTACGTTTCGCCAGTCAAACTGAACAAGCGGGAAGTTCTTGTCGTTGATCAAGCGGGTATAGATTTCCTGACATTCCTCGGGAACGTGCGTTTCCGCGATCATGCGGACAAAATTGAGACGTCCTGCCGCGATCAAACGAAGGATCGCCATCATGTCGTCATGCGTGGTCCAAAGTCCTTGTGAGCTTTCCATCTTGGGACGTGCTATGGTGTGAGCGCCAATGAGCGAGATCCCGGGGCCATGCACCTTGCGGTAGTAATCCACGCTGAAATCCGAGTTTCTTGTGCATCCAAGGAGTGCCACGCGACCCATAGGAGCCATACAATCAAGGATGCCGTTCAGTCCCGCGCCGACACCCGTGACCTCAAGACCAACCTTTGCGCCGCCGTGTGTCAGCTCTTTGACAGTGGAGGCAAATTTGGGATCAAAGGGATCGAGCGCATAGTCAGCCCCCAAAGTCAATGCTTCGGCACGCTTTTCGGGAATGGGATCGACCGCGATCACGGGAACAGCTCCAGCCGCACGCAACAATTGAACCCCCATCATGCCAAGAAGCCCCAAGCCCATCACGATCGCGGGCTCACCGATCTCCAAATGGCACTTGCGGAGTGCTGCCATAGGGAAGCAGGCAATGTGTACCAACGCCGCTTCTTCAAGGCTGACCGACTCACTTTCGATTTTATGCACGTTGCATTCATTAACCTTGTTATACTTGCTGTGGTGCTTCCAGGATACCGCCACACGGTCACCGGGGACAACGCTTGTGACATCGGGACCTACCTCAACGACGATTCCCGATGTGCTGTAACCCAGCGTACGGGGGAAGCGCGCTACACCCGAATAATCGGTGTAGCTGACCGTCGGGTCACCCGAAACGTTTGCGCGCTCGGTACCGTTGCTGATGGTGGAGAATGCCACCTCGACCAAGACCTCGTCGCCAACAACGGGCGTGATCTCGTTTTCTACGAATTCGGCTTTTCCGGGCGCGGTAAAGATAATCTGCTTATTTCTCATGTCAATGCTCCTTTGCAAAAAATAAAAAATTGAATCGCATTGGTTTAAATATATTCTACCACCTTGACAAAGCGAAAAAAATATGTTATCGTATAAAAAAACGACCACAATTCTGCAAATGTGAGGAGATTACCGATGCATCAGTCGATTTTTTCGGAAAGCTTCAGCTTTCGGCAGTTTACATACCGTGCCTATCACTATAATGACGCAAGACGCGGAAACGACTGCCACTATATCGGATATATGCGTGAGGGGGAAGGGCGTATCATCGGAACGACCGCTTCCTTGCACGTGCAAAAAGGGGAATTATTCTACATTCCTATGGGTTTTCGGTACGAATCGCATTGGAGCGGAGATCCCGAGGCTGTTTTTGATTCCTATGCGTTTGCACTGTTTCCCTATCCCGAGACTTTGCGGTATGGGCTTCAGAGTATTCCAATGAATGAAGAAATTACGGAAAAGCTGGAGGCGCTGGCATCTCACAAAACGGTGGATTGTCTGTCCATTGGCAGGCTATATCTGTTGTTGGATGCGATCTTACCGCATATGATCGGAGAAAATCAAGGCGGCAAGCAGATGGCGGTTGAGGAAGCGATCAAATATATGCAGGGGTGTCGGGAGTTCAGCGTACCCGCACTGGCACGGTATTGCCGCATGAGTGAATCGGGGATTTATACCGCGTTTCGAGCAGTCAAGGGTTGCACTCCTGTGGAGATGTGGCATCGTGTGCTTGCCGAGCGCGCGATCAATCTGCTCGTCACAACAGACCTTTCCGTTGAAGAAGTGAGCGAAAAGCTTGGATTTTGCTCTACGTCGTATTTTCGAAAGATTTTGCGTGAGGTAACAGGTGAGACTCCGAGACAGATCCGTCACAGAGAGGGTGTATAAATAACAGAGGGCGCAAATGCGATCGCATTTGCTCCCCTTGTTTATCAGATTATTCTTTTCCCTCGCCAAGGGAGTCGATTACTTCCACAACGGCGGTTTTTTTGTAACAAGCAAACTTTTCATCCACTGTTTTGGGAGCGGTCTTTTGCGTGAAGAGGCTGACCAAAGGAACGAGAATCAAGCCGCCGATCATTGCGAATACGCCCGAGTAGAGTGAGTTCTTAAAGACGAATGAAAGAACAGGAATGCCCGAAACGTCCATCGCACCAAGTGAGATCAGAAGCTGTACGATCTCAAGACCGACACCGAACACGAAGGAGGTGTAGACAGAGGCACGAGTGGTCTTTTTCCAGTAGAGACCGTAGAGGAAGGGAGCGAGGAACGCACCCGCAAGAGCACCCCAGGAAACCCCCATCATTTGCGCGATAAAGGTGTTCTTTTCATAATATTGACTGATGGCGATGATCGCGGAGATCACGATGAATACCACGATAAAGCCGCGGATGCAAAGCATTTTTGCCTTTTCGCTCATCGACTTTTTCTTTTCGCGCAAGGGGGCGATGAAGTCGAGCGTAATGGTCGATCCGCTGGTCATAACAAGTGAGGAGAGTGTCGACATGGATGCGGAAAGCAC
>JAZQXI010000196.1:0-7537 GCA_045632805.1 Eubacteriales bacterium
AGTAGTTCACCATCGTCAAACTAACTTTGGTGAGTGTTTTGTGGTCGTGGGTCCCAAAACGCTTGCGGGAGCTATTGTTCTATCTGTGTTCTAAAGTTTGAAATTCAGTAGAGTCTGTACTGCACGAACGCTTTCGCCGAAACGCAGAGCACCCTCGGGGGAATGGTTTGAGATGCCATCCTTCGAGGGTGCTGTATAAATGTGGTGAAAGTTCTTGGAGAGGTTTGGAGAACCTTCTTTCAAGAAGGTTCTCCAAGAAAAAACTCTTTCAAGAAGTTTCCCCCACAAAAAAATCGTCCTTTTTTCAAAAGCGTCTGCACGAATCTTTTTTACTCCGTAAAGAACACCGCGCCGAAATAGGTAACGGTGTTTTGCCCGTTGATGTAGGGCATGGAAGCGCTTTTGGCAAGAGCGGAGACGTTGATGCCGTATGCTTCCAGAGAGGAGATCGCAAGGTCGGGATGTCGGCAAGGCTTGGCTTCAACCTTTGCGCAAGGGGAGCAGACGCCGCAAGCTCCGGGCCCGAGATGCAGAACGCAATCGATCCTTTCGTCCGAAAAGACCGATCGTAAACGTTGCGCCAAAGCGGCGCTCTGTCGGCGCGCGTCATGCATACCGTTAACGTCAAAGCTGTCTTCCAAGACCCCCACACGCTGATAGACCAAAACGTGTTCGTAACGCGAAAGAGACGCGATCAGATCTTCAATGTTTCCAACGTCGGGGGGACAGGTGTAGCACTTGCCCCACATGCCGCAGTGGTTGGCGCGGCACATCTCGAGAAAGGAGACGTCGGTGACGACCTCGCGAGATGAGATCACGGCGGCGCGATCCGCACCTGCGGCGAGCGTTTTTTGGATCAGTTGATCGAACAAAGCAGACTTATTTTGCATAAAATTCCTCCGCGGACGCGAAAAAGGCGTCGAGGTTCTCCCACGGCGTTGCGGGGGGGATGTCACAGCCCGAGGAAAGCACAAAATTGGGGAAGTGAGCGCATTGCTCTAACAGATCCCTCGTTGCCACGCGAACAGAGTCGGCCGTTCCTTGGCGCAAGACTCCCGCGGGATCGACGTTTCCCATCACGGGGACGTCGGAGGGGAATTTTTCAAGCATCGCACGCAGATCGATCGAGTTGCCAAAGTGGTACGCCGCAGCCCCCGTGGAGAGCATGGAGTCCACCATCATGGGCGTATTGTCACCGCAGTTGTGGTAGATCACGGCAAATTCTCTCGTTTGCACCGCGTCGATGATCTCTTTGACATAAGGCGCGGAGAATTCCGCTTCCAAGGAAGGGGAGAGCAGACCCGAAACAGGTTCTGCCATCAAAATGCCGTCAGCCCCCGCTTCAACAAACGCCTTGGCATATTCGATGAGGAACGCGGTGGCTTTTTTGAGCACCGTGTGTACCGTATCGGGGTCGTCGTAGCAGGTCATCATGATTTCGGAGACGTCGCAAAGGCGTGCCGCCAAGGAGAACGGACCGATCATGCCCGCAAGCACGGGACGGTCGGTGATGCGCTCCTTTGCGAGACGGACGGCTTCGACGCAAAGCCCCGTGCGTGCCGATCCCACGGAGGGAATGGGGAGCGCTTCGGCGTCCTCCTCGCTCGTGATCAACTGCCCGACCACATTGGGAACCTCGTCATCCGAAAAGCGCACAGTCGCACCGAACGCTTCGGCTTCCACCGAGAGATCCATGAGGCTCACCGATGCCGAGGTGGGAACACGCTCCGCCACCAGCCGCATGCCCTCTGCTTGTTTTTCGCTGCTTGCGATCAGCTCGCGCACCGAGATGCCGAGCAGACTGACAGCAGGGAAGGAGAGGATGGGAAGCGGCTTTTGCGGCTTGGATGCAC
Organism: Eubacteriales bacterium; assembly: GCA_045632805.1. Lineage (GTDB taxonomy): Bacteria > Bacillota > Clostridia > Oscillospirales > CAG-272 > UMGS1865. The sequence goes on from JAZQXI010000196.1 coordinate 1,854, forward strand.
AAAGCTCCAAGAGCCATTGTTTCATATCGTATTTCATATAAAGTGTCCTTTATCAGTATTTTCCAAGTTGGCGCGCCAGAGACGAGATCATTTTCATCTGCTCAAACGAGACCGAATTGGGGATGGAGTGGTCGGAGGCAAAGACGTAGCCGCCACCCTCCTTCATAATCGGAATGATGCGCTCCATTTCGGCGCGGACGAGCTCCGGGTTATCCCAGATCTGCGCGTTGATGCCGCCGCGGAATGCGAGCTTGTCACCGTAAAGGGTTTTGAGCCGCGAGGGATCCATTCCCGCTTTGATCTCCAAGGGGTTGAGCATTTCAACGCCGATCTCCACCACGTCGGGAAGAAGCGGCTCGATGTATCCGCAGGAGTGCAGCTCGGTTACAAGTCCGCGCTCATGCGCCCAATCCACAGCTCTTTTGTGGTAGGGCTTCAGCAGCTCACGGTAGAGAGCGGGAGAGAAGAAGGGCGCTCCTTTGTATCCCATATCGTCATACCAGAAAACACCGTCAAACACGTATCCCGCATCGAGAATTCTTTGTGCCAGATCAAGGGCGGTTGAGAGATAGGTCTCAAACATATCCGTAATCCAATCCGGCTCGTCATACATGCCGATCAGCACGTTTTCGGTGCCTACCATGTGCGAGTGTGCCACGTCAAAGCCAAACCACAGTCCAAGCTGTAAAAATCTGCCCTCGGCACGCCATTTGGGATAGTTTTCCTTGAGGTAGTCCCAGGGGATGCGATCCTCGTGGTATTCCAGCATCCGTTTTTTTGCTTCCTCCCATTTTTCGGAGGAATCGTAATAGCAGGAAAGCGCCTCGGGAGTAGAGTCCAGAGCTTTGAATTTGCGAAGAGTCTGCCCCCATTTGGTGGTTTCCACGGTGTAGCGATCGTTGCTTTCGATGATTTTGTGTTCAAAGCGCGGAGAGTTGTCGGGGAAGATGCGAACGACCTTATCAAAGCCGAAATAGTCCTCCCAAGCCACGTTTTGGGGCATTCCCTCGGCATACCAACGGTGGACGGTTCCCGTCCATGCGTTGTCCACCATCAGGATGCGGTCGATCTCCTGCCTTTTATAGGTGCGGAGCATCCGCTCGCGCGTTGTAAGAGCGCTCATCAGGTCGCTCCTTTCAGGCGTTCTTGCAGAATTCTGCCGCCGCGTTTGCGGCACTTGCGGCATCAGGGGTGTAGCAATCGGCGCCGATCTCGCGGCAGTACTCCTCGTTGACGGGAGCGCCGCCCACCATGATCTTGATCTGATCACGCACGCCTGCCGCTTCCGCAGCCTTGACAACGTCCTTCATCACGGACATTGTGGTGGTCAGAAGCGCGGAGCAGCAGATGATCTGACAGTTTTCCGCGATAGCAGTTTCAACAAATTTCTCAGCGGGAACGTCAACGCCAAGATCCACGACCTCAAGTCCCTTGCCCTCCAGCATCATCTTGACCAGATTCTTACCGATGTCGTGCAGGTCTCCCTGCACCGTTCCGATGCAGACCTTGCCCGTGGCGGTGACACCCGATGCCAAAAGATAAGGCTTGAGTACCTGCGTACCCATGTTCATGGCGCGCGCGGCAACCAGAACCTCGGGAACGTAGATCTCGTTGTTCTTGAATTTTTCACCGACGACATTCATGCCGGAAAGCAGACCCTCGTTGAGGATGTCGGCGGGCGACGCGCCCTCTTCGATGGCGGCTTGCACCATTTCTTTGACGATTTTTGCTTTTCCTTTTTGCAGGTTTTCGGCAATTTCACTTAAAATGATCATGAGCTTTTCTCCTTGCTTTCGATGTTCTGTATTTTTGATTTTTGATATGCGGTATTGATTGGGTGTCATGCCCGTGTGCGCATGAAAGGCGTGATAGAAGGACGGAACGTCGCGCAATCCGCACGCCTTGACGATCTCTTCAACGGTTTGCGTACCGTTTTCAAGCAACGTACAGGCGTGACCTAAACGAAGCGTGCGCAGATAATCCGAAAAGGACTGCCCCGTCATGCGTTTGAACTGTCGGCTCAGATGTGAGGGGCTGACGTAAAGCGGCTCCGCAATACTTTCCAAGGTCAGGTCGCTTTCCGTAAAGCGCGCGGTCATGCTCCATACCGCCGTTGAAACGACCCCTAAGTCCTTATGCGGAAGTGCGTCCGTGGTTTTGATTGCGTTTCGGATGTATCTTGCAACGGTGATGAGCAACAGCGAGAGATGTGCGCGGATGGCATCGCGCCAGGCGTGCGAAGAGCGTTCGGCTTCCTCTTCGATGGCATCCATCAGTGAGAGGAGCTTGTTTTGCTTGTCGGCGGTGAGCATAGCATATGCCGTAGCGGGGCTTTCACAAAAGGCGCCGTAGCAGTAGGATGGTGCTCCGATAGCAGTGTCGCTTTCGTCAAACCAATCGGCGGGATCGAAAAACAGGCGGCGCACCGTCAAGGAGTCGCTTTCCTCGGCGGCACAGTATGCGTGCGGAACGTTGGGAGCGATGAGATAGAGGTCTCCTACCTTGCAGGGGATGACCTGATCGCGGATGCAATGCACACCAAAACCGTGTATCACAAGCCCGACCTCGGGCAGTTCACCGATGTCTTGCTGCGGTCGGCATCCGTCGGAAAAATAAAGGGGGAAATCCGATTGGATGACCTGGCGGATGGGCGTGCTTTTGAGTAGCTCCGCTTTGGATGATCGCAATGGGGTGTTTTGCTCCTGTTTCATGAGCAGTTCCTCCAAGCTGTGTCAGATTGTGAGATTTTTGATCTCTTCGGCATAGTATTGAACCAGTTCAAATTTGCTTCCGGGCATCAGTCTGTGGTCGGGGCAGGGGATAAAGCCGCCCAAGGATACAAGGCGTTTTAAGCGTTCCAGCTCGGCATCCACCGCCGCGCGGTCCTTGCGAAAGACGGTTTTGTCCATACCTCCCACGCCAAGTACGTTTTTGCCGTTTATGTGCTCAAGCTGTGGAAAAAGCCTCCCGGGCGGCTTGCGTCAAGTGCGGCACGCTCGCGGTTAAAGGCGAGGATTTTGATCCCCTTTTCCACGGTGTTTTGATAGATGGTTTCCATATCGTTATACTGCGGCTGGGACATGTTGACACCATAGATTTTGGGAAGCGCGGAAAGCGCCTTGATATAGTGGTCGCCTCTGCCGCAAAAATGGATCATGCCGCCGCCAAAGTGTTCAAGGAGCTTGCCGTCGTAAGGGACGGAAAATTCTTCGTAGAATTCGGGAGAGAGATTCATGGCGCTGTCGTTGCGGATGTTGATCGCGCCGCGGTGCCAGATGGTCTTCCAATGCGGGTTCATGTCCTCTCTCGGCGGGAACATTTTGTGCCAACGCTCAAGAAAGGCGATATAGGTATCGGTGATAAGGGAAAGGAACGCGTGCACCAATTCCGGCTCATCGTACATGGCGTAAAACATTTCTCCGCCCCAAAGCAGCTCCGCGATGTCCAGAGGGCCTTGCAGGTCGGGGTGGTAGACCTCAACGTATTTTTGAATTTTGGGATAGCGTGAAAAGACCTCGCGATAGATCGCTCCCATTTCAAATACACGCTTGCCAAAGCCGTTTTCAAGGCTTGGCATGCCGCGCTCGACCAGCTCGCGCACCATTTCGGTGTCGTTGAGCGCGCGTGTGGTGGGAAGCGTGTTGGCATCATACGGCATGGTAAAGATCTCGGCGCCAAACACCGAGGACAAAATGCCCGTGCCGTAGTTGGCACGCACGCAAAGGGTCTCGTTGGGGGTAGAGAGTGAGTGGGAGACCTCCGAGAGCTGTGCCTGCATCATCAGATCGTAATCCGCAACGGCGTCATTGATGTTGATCTTGGGAAGCTCAAAGGAAGGCGGCGAGCATTTTTTGCGCGCGGGGATAAAGATCTCTCCGTCAAATTTCCCGTACAAAAAGTCGCGCCATTGGCTTTGAAAATCCTCCTCAACGGAGGGGTCAATTCTTCTTTCAATGTCCTCTAACAGGGCAAGTGTCGTTTGACTGGGTGTATACATGATCGGTTCTCCTTTTGATGAATCGAGGTTATGCCCACGTGCTCAGGCAATGGTGGAAGCCACCCTCGCGGTCCTTGTCCAGAAATGCCTGCTTGCGGTCGAGCATCAAAATCTTGATCCCTTTGTCCACCGTGTGACGGTAGATCGTTTCCATATTATTATATTGCGCTTGGGCGAGGTTGACGCCGGTAAGCCCCGGTGTTTTGGAAAGCTCCTCGATGTAGTGGTCGCCCTTGCCGCAAAAGTGCATCATGCCGCCGCCAAAGCGCTCGTAAAGACGCGTATCGTACGGAACGGCAAACTCCCGATACAGTTCGGGAGAGAGGTTCATCGCGCTGTCACAACGCAAAATGATGGTTCCGCGGTAGTGGTAAAATTTATAATGATTAATATCGGGTTTAGAAGGGAAGATCGTTTGCCAGCGGCGCAAAAACGCGGTAAAGGTATCCGTGATCAGGGAAAGGAGCGCGTGCACCAATTCGGGCTCATCGTACATGGCGTAAAACATTTCGGTTCCCCACAAAAGCTCCGCAATGTCAAGAGGACCTTGCAGGTCGGGATGAAAGATATTGACGTATTTGGAGATCTTGGGATATTTGGAAAAGGCCTCGGCAAAAATGCTGCCGCACTCCAAGGTGGGGCGACCGAATCCGTTCTCCAAGTTCGGGATCCCCGCATCGATGATCGCGCGGATCTTTTCATTGTCGCCAATGGTACGGGTTGTGGGCGGCGTGTTACATTCGTACGGTGGGATAAAGATCTCGGCACCGAGAATTGACGAAAGAAGCCCCGTTCCGTAGCCGCCAAGCCAGCACCCAAGCGTGCGGGAGGGATTGCTTAATACGTAGGAGAGCGTTCCAAGCTCCATCTGCAGCATCAAGTCGTAATCCTTGAGGGCATCGTTGATATAGATCTTGGGATATTCGATGGACGGATTGGATAAACGCTTGCGCGTGGGGGTAAAGATCTCACCGTCAAATCGTCCGTACAAAAAGGCGCGCCATTGATTTTGAAAGTCCTCCTCGACTTCGGGGTCGATTCTTCGCTCGATGTCCTCCAAGAGGGCAAGCGTTTTTTGACTTGGTTGAAACATCGTCGCTTCTCCTTTCTTGATGATCGGTGGGCGTGTTCTTGATTTCATTATACCAAATTGCCGTTTGGAAGTAAATATGGTAAACGTGTTTTTTGAAAAAAAGAGGCAAGAAAACCCTAAATAAGAGGGGAGGAATGAGGGAATGAAATGATTGTGAGTTGCTATAAACGGGTGACACATTGCCAATACAGAGGCGCAAATTCCGCTTTTTATCGTCAAACTACCTTTCGTAAGCGCTTTTGTGATGCCCTCTCCGGTTCTCGTTGCCACTCGAACTACCTCTCCCAAAGGGAGAGGCAAAAGTTGTTTTGCCATGGGTAAACTAACCTTTGTGAGCGCTTGGCGGTGGGATTGCGTCAGCAATCCTGACCCCAAAGCGCTTGCGGGAGCTAATGTTCTGTCTGCACTCTAAAGTAACAATGTGCGGGAGTCTGTACTGCACGAGGGCTTTCACCAAACGCAGAGCATGAAAAAAAGGAACTACTATGTAAGCAGTTCCTTTGGTGGGGCGCTTAAAAAAGGCGGTGAAAGTTTTTGAAGAGGGGTAGGGGGAGAAACTTTTTTTAAAAAGTATCTCCCCGAAATCCCCCGCCC
>JAZQXI010000197.1:0-32217 GCA_045632805.1 Eubacteriales bacterium
AGAATGAAGGACTTCTCGTTTGTTGGACGTGCCGGATCTTACGAAGAAATTGCAAACGTGATCTTGTTCGTGGCAAGCGATGCGGCAAGCTATGTTTCGGGGCAAAATTATCTGGTTGACGGTTGCCGCAAGCGAATGTAAAAAGAAAAATCAACCTAAATTATTAAAAATGCAGATTTTAATGACTGTGCTATCGAATAAGCAAGCAAATAATCATTTATTTATAAGGCTTTTTGAGATTTATAGAGCTTTTTGTACTTGTAAAATTCAATAAATAAAATTTGGGCACATCATAAACGTATTTTCGTCTGTGATGTGTCCAATATTTTTATTTTAAAGGAGGATTTTTCAATGCAAAAAATCAAGATGTCGAGAGGAACATTGCTCACTTTTGAAGAAGGTTGTAATAAGTATTTAGAAAATTGTCGTCAGAGGAATCTGCGAGAAGGAACTATCAATCATTATAATGAGCTAGCCCCTTTTGATATATTACACGTCAAATTACATTATATCCACATGAAAGTGCGGAATTTTTCGTTTTTAAACCAACGGCGCTCCGTCTTAAGCTTGCCCTCCTCGGTAAGTCGCCAAAGCACGTCGTAAACCAGCCTTGCATGCTGGAAAAGAGGATGATCACCGGGGAAAATATCGCGCATTTCTCTTGCTATCGCAAGTTCAAGGTCATCAAAATACAGAGGCTCGTCAGCTTTTCCCTGAAGCATGCCGACTATTCTGTTATATCCGTCCTCAAACACCTCGGGAGTAATCTCGCTTATCTCCTCGCCCTCCATCTTATCCTCTGTAGCAATTCTGATATTGTCCTTCGTGATTTCACACGGGTACATTATAGGCAGCTGCTGATATTCACCGGGCAATCCGTCCGGGAACGCGAATCTCGTCGTTGCGATATACATGCCGTCCTCGGTTTTAAGGGTTGCCGCAGGTCTTGTTGTGCGAAGCACGTAGATTCTGTCCGGAGTTGCAACGTTAATCATTTCAAGTACTCCGTCTTTGTATAAATAGGAATCAACCTTGGACATGGCAGCCGTCATGCTCATTCCTTGATTATAGTAATAATGAACGGCATTCGTACGAATCTCTGCGCCGCTCGTATTAGCGCCGTTCTTGAGCACGGGCATATTGCGCTTTGTAGGAACCCGCATCTCAGCCTCGTTTGCATTAACACTCACGTTCTGATAATCGGCAAGTCCGTTTTTCTCAAAAACCTCGCCGCGGAACTTGTATCCCGCATCGCAAAGCATTTCGGCAAGCGAACGACTTCTTGCCGCAACGTCGCCTATACTTATTCCCGTTCCGTTGGTTACGCCCGCCATGGTTTCATCGGGAGTGATAAACGGATGAGCCATAACGTATGAATCATTCTTTCCACCCGGTCTTGTATGAGCAATCCCGATTGTGCCGGGCAGATAGAGCGCATCGGTATGCTTTATAAGCGCGTCAACGTCACCTACTATCTTTCTGTAATAAAGTCTGCCTTCGTGAATAGTTGCAATTCCCGTGCACATTCCTCCGTCATAATCCTGCTGACGGCGAAGCATCTCAAGAAGTATCGGCGCTGCGGCTCTTTTACCTACGTATCCTGCTATATTACACATGTTTTTTCTCCATTCTTTTAAATCCACATAAACGTGCGGAACTTTTCGTTTTTAAACCAACGGCGCTCTGTTTTTAGTTTTCCTTCTTCCTTCAGGCGCCAGAGAACGTCATAAACCAGCCTTGCGTGCTGAATAAGTCTGTGGTCACCGGGAAAAAGGTCGCGCATCTCGCGTCCCACGGCAAGCTCAAGGTCGTCAAAATGGAGGGGCTCGTTGCCCTTGCCGCGAAGCATGTCGCAGATTCTCTTATATCCCTCTTCAAGACTGTATTCGGTAAGCTCGCTGACCTCCTCGCATCCAGTCATTTTTTCGTCGGTGACTATAATTTCGTCATTAGTAATTTCGCACGAGTGCATTAACGGGAGCTGAGTGACCTCGCCTTTAATTCCGTCAGGAAATGCAAATCTCGTGGACGCGACGTATATTCCGTCATCGGTCTTTAACGTTGTGGCGGGGCGTGTTGTGCGAAGTATGTAAAATCTGTCCGGTGTTGCAACGTTGACTGCGCCGAATACGCTGTCGGTATAGCATTCGACAGACATTTTTGCTATTGCCGCAGACATACTCATTCCGTGATTATAGTAGTAGTGAACAAGATTTGTGCGCGTTTCAACGCAGCTTATATGGCTTCCGTTTTTTAGGACTGGAAATTTAGTTTCCATCGAAGCAAAAGCTTCGCCGCGGAATTTATAGCCCTCGGATTCAAGGAAATCCGTCGCTCTCTGAATGTCTACGTGATACTCAGGAAACGGTGCCGTTCCGTTTGTAAAGCCCGCAATGGTTTCATCCTGCGTCACAAAGGTGTGAGCAAATGCATAGGTCTGATTGCTTCCACCAGGTCTTGTATGCGCTATACCTACAGTTCCCGGAAGATAAAGCGCATCGGTGTGCTTAATAAGCGCATCTACGTCACCTACTATCTTTCGGCTGTAAAGCCTTCCCTCATAAATCGTTGTAATTCCCGTGCATACACCGCCGTCAAAATCCTGCTGACGTCTTAGCATCTCAAGAAGTATCGGCGCTGCAGCTCTTTTACCTGCATATCCTGCAATATTACACATTTCTACTCTCCTTATTCAAAAATTATAGGCAGGAGTTTTTCCTGCCTATATAATACTATAACGTTAGGTTTTTGTAAAGAGATTTAATCAAAATTGTTTTAAATTTTCATGCTTTATATTAAAACAAAAGCTTTCCTTCAATTTTTGTAAGCTCTTTTCCCTGAAATATCTCAAATGCGTTTTTTTCATAGTCAAGAGGTGTCAATTCTCTTACTCTCTCGATATTATTAGTATTTTTGGGACTCACCTCATAAAGCCATACCGTGCCGGGATATACGAAGTTAGTCATAAGAGTGTCGAGAAGATCATTCCAATCTATCTTTCCCTCTCCGGGAAGAAGATGCCTTTCATTTACGAAATCGTAGTCGGAAATATGTAAGGCTACTATCTTGCTTCCGACAGCTTTAGTGAAGTCTTTATAGCTTTCGGAAAGAAGGTGGTTTGTGTCGTAACAAACGCGAAGAAGCGGGTGTGCTGATATGAGTTCAAGAATTTCCGCAGAATCTCTGCCAAGGCAGGTACGTGGCAAATTTTCAACTGCAATAATCGCTCCACACTCAGCCGCTATTTCAGCAAGTCTGGCAAGGCTCTTCTTAGCGCATTCCATTCTCTCTGCTCTCTCGGAATCAGCAATCGGCTCTCCGCTTGCGTTAACCCTGCTACTTTTCTTGCTTTCGCAATTCTTTTTCCTATCACCCCATCTAATCTAGACATTCCCTATCCTCTTGTTTATATAACAAAATACTGTCGCTTTAATTTTTGATAACCATATTATATCGTATTTTGAATGATTTGCACACAGCTTTTGATGACATATTCGCAACCTTTTCGCAAATAATTTTAATTGCCCATTCGCAAACAAGCCCAAACACGATATAATGCATTCAGCAAAACTTAAAACGATGTGTTCAGCGGATAAAGATCTTGCAATGCAAATATATCAAAAAGGCTTATGCGGCAAGGCTTTTGGGCTGTGTCATGCTTTCCCTCAATGCCCTTCCCTCTCGCCTACCGCACAGAGATGATGGGACTCATCGGCGCAGGTAACAACCCCATGGTTGGTATGACGGTTGCAGTTGCTGTTGCGATTGAGGAAGCAAGCAAATAATCCTTGCGGCGTAAGGCTTTTTGAGATTTATAGAGCTTTATTGGAGCTTTGTGAAAATCAAATCGCACAAAATTGAACAATAAAAAGTTGGACACATCATTTTGAAGCAAATCCAAAGTGATGTGTCCAATTTTTTTATAATTCCATACCGCCGTCCCAAGCGAATTCCTCGCCCGTGGCTTCTACCGTGTGCATTTGCACTTGCTGATTGAAATCCACGGAAAACTGCAAGAGTTCAACCGAAATACCCTCTTTTCCATCTGCGGGAACGTACTCAATTGATTGAATGCTCCCCTCCGGATACGGATTTTCATATACGGTTTCGTAGGCGAATCCATCCCGATATTTTACGGGCAACGTGGAATAGGATACCTCGCGTATCCCGGAATCCTTGTAATTTTCATCATAATATTTGCAGGAGATATTGCCGCCGTATCTCACAGGGAGATCGGCAACTCTTCCGTCGTTGTATGTCACTCTGTAATGACCGAGCAAATACTCCGAATCCACAATGAAAACGCCGTCGTAAAAGATTTTGTAATTGATCTTGTGGGCTGTGGTGTGGACGATTTTGATGCCTGATCGGATTCCCTTATTCTTAATGCGATACGCCTCGCGAAAGGTCTTAAAATGCTTTTCTTCACATGACATTTTTCCAAATCTCTCGCACCAAAATGCATATGCCGTTACGATAAGCGAAAAGAATTGCCCATTACGTTGCATATACTCCTCGCCAAACGAGCCCCAGTTCGAAACAAAGCCGCCTAAAATCCCCTGCTTTCTTCTTTGAGCCCAACTTTCGACATTGATCGCATTTAAATTTGCAAAATAGGTTCGAAAGCCTCTCGAGTGGTATACCTTATCGTACTCCTTGTTAAACGGATAGTACCAATGCAGTATTTCCACGTCGCGCGAAATAAGGTCGCGACAAGGAAAGAGGGCGTGAACGTGTGCGTCCCCCTTGCCGTGTCCCGCACCGCCGATTGGCTCACCGCTTCCGGGATAATAGCGAGCGTTCAGCAGTTTTTCGCCCCACATCATCGTACGTATGCCCTTTCCCTTCAAAAAGGCGTTTATGCGGTTTACGTCATTTGCGTAAAGCATGGGTGCGGGCGTGGGCTTGCACCTTTTACATATCCTTATAGAATACGCCTCGTCGTGCCCGATGTTGATTCTTGATGGCTCAAAAACCTCGATAACCTCTTCGAGAATGTCAAACACGTATTGATAAACGTCAGGATGATTGGGGCAATACGAATCAGGATAAGCATCGTTTTGCCGCTCGCTCAGATGAGGATAAGCCATTACAAGATAATCGCAGTGGCTTAAAGTCGGGCATTCGGGAATCACTTCAAGCCCACGCGAACGGCAATATTCCGCAATGCTTCGGCACTCTTCTTTGGTGAGAATATCCCCTTCGGCATTATCGCAGTGGATTGAGTTTTTAGGCCACGGGTAGGTTTTATGCTGGATTTCGTGCGCCCTGCCCGAATATTTATGAACCTCTTTGCAAAACGCAGACCACACCTCATTGATGCGCGGATGTCTGTCATATTGCATTGCGCCGCCGATCTCCAAGATGATACTGTTGTATTTTAATTCCGATAAAAAATCTACGATTTTGCAAAAATCCTTAAAGCCCGCTCTTGACGGAAGGTATGCACGGTAACCTCTTGTTTCAAACAAAGGATAATCGTATAAAAATCCACGCTGAAGCTCTCCTGACGTATACAGTGCGCACAAGGTAGACGCCGCGTAAATAAACGCACGCGCGCTTGCCGCCCATACGGTTGTTACGGTATCTATCGTTATAGCATACTCTTCTGCGTTTGCCAAGGAGCATCTGTATTTGCCAATTCTGTTGATTACATCCTCAGTTAAACCAAGAACAAATCTGATTTCTTTGATCGTTCCGTTTTCAAGTGACGTATTGCTGTCAATGAGTTTGTTTATACAATCTGAATACTGTGCATCGTCAAAAAGATATGTGGCATTCTTTCCTAAAGATAACTTCGCTTTTTCCTTTTGATAAAGCTTTAAATCAAAAAACATCTTAAATCCCCTCGTATTTATTTATAAATGTCGAGCGTGTATCAGTCGTATGTCGCATAATAATTGTATCATCTTTTTTTACGCTTTGTCAAGAGATTTTCAAAAAATATGAAGTAGCCCTCCCCTTTGAGACTGCCCGTGTTTTCCCCATCCTGAAACGAGGAATAACCCCATGGTTGGTTGACTGCCTGCGTTGCAATTGCAATTGAGGAAGCAAGCAAATAATCCTTGCGGCGTAAGGCTTTTTGAGATTTGCAGGGCTTCATTGGAACTTTGTAAAACTCATTTCGCACAAAATCATAAATAAAAAAGTCGGACACATCATTTTGGAGTTTTGCTCCTGTGATGTATCCGATGTTTTTATGCTAATTTGATGAATTAAAAAGTGAAAATACTAACGTGAAATTACGTTTATATTATAATTGACCTAAAAGTATACCCTCTTTTGTTTTCCATGTAATGTTACCATTGCGTGAAGATCCACTAACAAAAGATGCCGCGGCAGAAGGACTCGATAACAGTATATCTTCTACTAACACTTTGTCAACAATTCGTGAAGAATTTTTCTGCCTAATATCTACAACGTTACTAGGACAGCTTTTGCTTATCTTAGGCTCAAGTCGACTTCCTTTCATAACAACAAACCCATCTGCTACAACCCGTCCAGTTGCCTGCATTCGCTTTGTCTCAAAGAACAGTAAAGGAGTTCCCTGTACTGTTTCAGATTCTTCAGTTGCGGCATCAACCTTTACCAATGGCTCAAATACTTTATGACCTAATACTCCCATAATTAAACGCGCGAAATCTACAAATTCCTCAAGTTCGCTCTCTTTTTCTTCTGTTATGTTTCCATGTGTAGGGTCATTTCCATTTTTCACAATATAGCGTTTTGCACTTTGTGCCATTCCGCAAAATCGATTCTCAAGATAGCTGATCTCTGTCGGTCCAAAGGAATTATTTGAAGTGGTAAAAGCCACAGCCTCTGTCCAGTAATCTTTATTAGGATTGTTCTTATGCTCTGTCAAACGATTTAGAATACCTTCACCGTTTTTGCGCACACCCGCTTGTCCAATATAAACAACATTGTCGCTCGATTGATCATCAACTCCAAAAAGGAAGTATACGCCACTTTGTTTCAGATCTTCACGGTCCTTACACAAATCTAAATCTGTACGAGGAATTCTATATGCTACACCTGTCCAGTTTGCAATCGTCGCCTTCATACGCCCCGTTGCATCGCCGTCCATTAAATATACACTAATATTCTTTCCTCTTGTTGCCAATTTTATCCCTCCAGTTATAGACTTTCAATGTCAGCCTCTTTACATACATTATACCAAATAATCCAACCATTGTCAAGGTTGAAAGCGATTCTGTTTTCAATATAAAAGGATTGCTCAAAACGCTTTATATAACTCTTCTAGAGTGTAAAAGCATTAATAGATTACCAAATCCGGAGGACTTTTACAATGAAAAAGCTGAAGATGACGACTCAAAAATTCACCTTTTCAGAGGGCTGTGAGAAGTATTCGGAATACTGCCGACAGAGTTTTTCAAAAAAGCCATAAACAGACACATCTCATTCACGCTTTTGGTTTCTCGTTCGTGCTCCCGGCTTTCGTATTGACAAAGATATGGTTTTATGATATACTGCTTTTTGAACGTTAACCGAGGGAGGTATGAATATGAGTTTTTTGATAGAGAATGACATTTTTTCTCTTTGCTTGGGAAAGAACGCCGTTGCTAAAAGTCTGCGACTGAAGCAGACCGACGAGGAGCTTCTTGCTACTGATAGCGAAATTCCGTTTTTTTCGGTCACCCAAGAACGTCCGTACAATAATGAAATCAAGCTTATTCATCTGAACAAAAAGACCGAATTTTTGGCAAACCGCGTATCTATGGAGAACGGCAAACTCATCATCGGTTTTGATGTAGCACCGTACGAAGCAGTCGTAGAAATCAATATTGCTCCTACCTATATTGCTTTTACCTTGGAGGGATTCAGAGTCGCGCCTGAGCACTATGAGGGGATACTTACAGATACTCCGCCCGTACTTTCCTTCAGAATTGTTTCTTTACCGATAAGAGAGAAGAAGTGCTTTGGTGAATGGTTGAACGCAGCATGGGACGAGAAAAGCGCAGTTTGCCTGCTCTCCACCTCTCCGCATGCGGAAATAGATTCCAAAAAGCACGGAGATACTCGAATTCTGATCGCAGATGCACACCGCGACGTTTTAATGCAAGGCTGCACTGCCGTATTGATCGTCTCAGCCAAGGATAAGCTCATGTCTGCGATCGCAGACGTTGAAGCAGCGTATGATCTTCCGCGCGGAGTTGAAAGTCGCAACAATACAGATAAAATCAACGCATCGATATATTGGACTGAAGATATAACCCCCGAAAACGTTGACGAGCATATTGCAAACGCAAAACGCGCGGGATTCCGTATGATGCTGATCTATTACACGGCGCTGTTGAAAACCGATGGATTTGGCGGTCTTTTAGGGGATTACGATCTGCGCGATGAATATAATGGAAAAATTGAAAATCTCAAGCTGATGTTAGACAAGATCAAGGCTGCCGGAATAACGCCGGGATTTCATTTTTTGCATACCTATATAGGTTTTAAAAGCCGTTATGTAACGCCTGTTGCGGATCATCGCCTACTACTCAAACACCATCTGACGCTTGCGGCACCTATTGGAACTGAGGATACCGAAATATATATCGTGCAAAATCCCATTAACTGTCCTAAAACCTATGCTCACACGCGGGTCTTACAGCTCGGGGGTGAGATGATCACTTATGAAGGATATACCGATTCTGCGCCGTATAAATTTATCGGATGCAAACGCGGTGCGTTTCACACTACGGTTACTGAGCATAAGGCAGGAGAAATAGGCGGTATTCCCGAGATAAGTGAGTTCGGCTTTGAATGTGCTTATCTTGATCAGAACAGCGATCTTCAAGACGAGATAGCCAAAAAGCTTGCCCGCATATATAATGCAGGATTTGCATTTGCTTATTTTGACGGAAGCGAGGGAACCAACGCGCCTTTTGCCTTCCACATTGCAAACGCTCAATACCGAGTCTATAAAGCGTTTGACAAAGCACCGATTTTCTGTGAGGGCGCGGCAAAAACACATTTCAGTTGGCATATGCTCAGCGGTGCAAACGCGTTTGACGTGTTTAAGACCGACATATTCAAGAGCATGATAGATGCGCATCCCGTACACGAGGCTCCACTGATGCAACGCAACTTTACCCGCTTGAATTTCGGCTGGTGGGATTATTTTGAAGATACACGTCCCGATATATATGAGTACGGAATGAGCAGAGCCGCCGCTTGGGATTGCCCTGCCACGATGATGGCAAAGCTTAATAACTTCAAAAAAAATCCTCGAACCGATGACAATTTTGAGGTTCTGCGGCGCTGGGAGGATGTCCGCGCAAGAGGCTGGCTTACCGAGAAGCAAAAGGAAATGATGCGCTCCGGGCAAGAGCATATATTGCTTATAAACGGGGAGGGCGAGTATGAGCTTCTTCCGTACGATCAAATAGAAGGAACGCCCGAGGGACTTTACGCCTTTACGTTTACACGTCGGGACAGAAATTATGCAGTATATTGGTATCAAGGAGAAGAAAGAAATTTTTCTGTTCCTATAACGGAGCTTGTTTGTGAGGAAGAAATTGACGGAAAGCGCACGGTCGTTCTTGAAAGTAATGGGTGCACAGTATTACCGGCATCACACCGCAGATATGCTTCAACGTTGAAGAATAAAGCAACACTTGAAGATGCGTTCCGTAATGCAACCGTTATTGAACGATAAAAAGTTGGACACATCATTTTAAAGTTTTCCTTGATGATGTGTCCAATATTTTTATATCAATCATTCTTTTAATTTCCATACACATTTTCAACGGTCACCCCTTCGATGTGTCGGGCGTCGTTTGAGCCGATCAGCTTGGGATAAATAAGCGCGCCCTTTTCGTTCGACAGGCGCACCGTCGTAACCGAGGTATAGTCCAAATGCAAGAAGGCGCAGACCTGCGGAAACGGGATATTGAACAGATGCGAAAACACCGCAGAGGAAGCGCCACCATGGCTGAAAACAGCAATCTTCTTGTCCACATCCTCTCCCATTACGCGGTAGTAGTCCTCCTCTCTTTGGTAGCCCAGCTCTGCAAGAAACGCATCAAAACCGGCAGTCACACGCTCGACCTCACGCACCACGGCACTTTGGCGATACGGCTCCATCTCTCTCCAATCACGATCCGGCTGCGGGATCCCCTCTGCAGCAAAATAGTTCGCCAGCTTCCAAGGGTGTGCATCGCAAAGGAGCGGTTCTCCGTCAAGCGAGCCCCAAGAAAGCTCACGCATAAAGTCGCAAGGGATCACGTCAAGCCCCAGCACCTGTGCCGTGTATTCCGCCGTTTCCATAGCCCTTCCCTTGGTGGAAGAAAAGATCTGCTCAATTCCAAAATCCTTCAAATGCTCTGCCGCCTTTGCAGCCTGCTTTTTACCAAGCACCGTCAAACAGTCGTTTTTGTAGTCCGGGTGTCCATGTCGTATAAAATAAAGAATCATGAGTCTTCCCTTCCTTTAAAAATTCAATCCTTATATTGCTTTTAGAAATTCATCAGCATCAGTGCAACAAACGAAAGCACGATGCCAACCCCTGCCTTTGCGGTCAAGCGTTCCTTGAAGAAGAAGGTTGCCATCAGGGTGGAGAGAATCAGCGACGCCGCTTGGTTGATCGGATATAAGCGTGCGCTGTCAAGATACAGCGCCGCCGTAGTTTTGAAATAAGAATTTGCAGTCAATGCCACCGCCATGATCAAAAGGTACACCGGCGCCACGCGGGTATGCCCCTTTTGAAAGCCTACCCTCTCCTTGTTCGGGGAGAGGACGAAAAAGAGCACCAATACCAATGCGGCGATGATATAGGTGTAAAGATTGAAGATGGAGATCGGCACGTCGGGGGCAATGCGCACAAAGACCTTTTGCGAGGCATCCGCAATTCCGTTTGCAGCGCCGCAAAGGATCAGCAAAAAAAGCGAGGAGGGTGTCAATGCCGATTTGATGCTGTTGTTGTACGAGCACATGATATATGCCGCCGCCAACAAAACTCCAGAGCCGATCCACTGCCGTACGCCGATCGGTTCAGAAAAGATAAAGAGCGACAAAAGCATGGGAATCAGCGTTCCCAGCATCAAAAACACGTCGAGCATCATGTATGCGCTCTTTTTCACCGCCAGAAGCCAGCTGACCACAAAAAGTGCCGTGGCAACTCCCGAAACCGCGGAAGCAATCATCACCTGCTTCGTCAGAACGAGCGCTGGCGCATCCCCCATAATAAACAGAAGAAGGGTGCTGAAGGTCACACAAAGCAGCATGCGAAAGAGATTGAGCAGCACGGCGCTTGTGGTGTTTTGCGCGAACCCGCTGATCTTTTTGCCGCAAAAGCCTTTGGTAGCGCCCGCAAAAAGCGCGAGAGATAAAAACAGGTAACCCATCGGTTATTCCACTACAACTGTACTGAGGCTCTGGGGCCGCAATTCAACGTACCACAGTGCCCCGCCAATCTCGATCTGCACCTGCATTCCGCGGTCGTTGGGGTTGACCAAAACGGCGATCCTTTTGCCATCCTCTTTTTCGATCAGAACGCCCTCAATCACACGGTCGCACTGCGGATAGCGAGAAATACACATATTGAATGCCTCACTGACCGATATGGGATAAATTTTGGACGCGGGGGTGATATAGGGGGCAATATGCGAAAACGCCTTGTACTGTCCGCTATAGCGCAATTCGCCACTGCACAGATCCTTGGTCACAAAGCCACCACAGATGCCGATATGAGGGCCGACGTTGGGAGCGCCCAATTCGTCAAGGATCACGTTAAAGCCCATAAAGGAGCGATACCCCATTTTGAGTGCCTTGATCGCCATCAAGCCCCACTTGCACCAGTCGGTATCATAATTTTGAGTCAGCCGCGGTCCGCCTTCCGTAAAATGAAGCTCCAGTTTTGGAAAGCGCTCCAAAATGCAACGTGTTTGCTCGATCGCTCCTGCGTAATAATGGAACGCAACACCGTCACAGGCATCAAGCAGACCATCATAATTTTCAAGTGACCAGACAACGCGATCCACTCCATCAAAATTGTGGTCATACATCCAGATCTTGATATCAAGCGAATGCTCGGCAAATTTTTCGCGCATCATGCGAACAAAATTCGCTTCGGTTGCAGGATGCCAAGCGCAAGTCGGCATGTGTCCGTCTTTATTTTCAGGCTCATTTTGCGGCGTGATCGCCGAGATGCGGATGCCGTAAGCCGCATAGCTTTGGACAAATTTCAAGATATAATTCGTATAGCATTCGAGATACTCGTCGCGCATATATCCGCCGCAGATGCTGCCACCGGTCTTCATCCAATGCGGCGGACTCCAAGGGGACGCAAGCAGATATAGATCAGGATTGATCTCAAGGATCTCCTTGATCATGGGGATAATATACTTTTCATCCCGTTCCACCGAAAAATGCTTCAGCTCCGTATCAAAGGGAACGTCGTCGTAGGTGTAGATCTCGGGGGAATAATCACATGAGCCAATGCAAATTCTTCCAACCGACAGTCCAAGTCCCTCCTTGGAGTAAAGGTGATGCAACAGCGCGTGACGCTCCTCCGCATCCATTTGACTCAAGGTATAGCAAGACGACGGCGTAATGCCAAGACCAAAGCCGTAAAAACCGTCGGTATATGCTTTTCCAACCTGTAGCATCTCCGCGCCGGGGACTCTCGACGCCTTAAAAATTTCGCGTGCGGCTAAGGAATGCTCGCCCGACGTAAAATACTGTTTTCCTCTCATAATACACCTCGTTTTGTATTTTTTATCATTATACCACTAAAAAATAGCCTTTACATTGGATTTTTCACCATTCGTATTGTATTTTTCAACAAAGTATGGTACAATGAAACGCAATGCAAAGGAGGAACGGAATCGTGCAGGTACAAAAGGTTTTAAATTGGCTGAGCGCAACCGAGGATTTTCACACCACCAAAATATTGAAGCAGCATTGGAAGGAAAGCAAGTACAGCTACCGTACAGCCCCCCGCCCCGATTTCGGCATGCTGCTTGTGATGAAGGGCAACATTGATTTCGTCACCGATGGCGAGGTACTTACCGCGCGCGCAGGAAATCTCGTGTTCCTGCCCAAGCACAGTCGATACGAGGCGGTTTTCATAGACGAAGCCGACGATCTGCTCGTTTCCTTTGACACGCGTGGCGAGGAAATCCGGCTCCACGCGCCGATCGTGCTCTCCGAGCGCACGCCCCTTTCGTGCGTGGAGCGCTTTCGCGCGCTGGTGGAGGGGCATTTCCACAAAGAGCTGACACGCCTGCAGAAAAAGGGGCTGTTCTATTTACTTTTGGACGCGGTCATAACGGAAGCCGAAGCACAGACGAACGAGCATCGCCACCTGATCAATCAAGCCAAAGCGCTTCTGCAGGACGCAAGCGCGCTGTCGGTTGGTGAGATCGCGAAAAAATGCGCCGTCAGTGAAAGCAGCCTGCGGCAGATCTTCAAGGCGCAAACGGGAATGACCCCCGCACAATACAGAACCGACGTCAAGCTGAAGCAAGCGGTCTATCTGCTCGAATCCGCCGATCTGACGGTTCATGAAATTGCGGAAAAGCTCAACTTCTTTGACGCGGCGTATTTCTGCAAGGTATTTCGGTCACGTGTTGGCGTAACTCCAAAGCAATACGTAAAGAACAAAAAAATATAGAATCCCCGAATGCCATCAAATTCTACGGTTGCTCGAAGAATCACTATTATAAACACAAAAGACAAATAAAAAAGTCGGACACATCATTTTGGAGTAACTCCTACGTGATGTGTCCGATGTTTTTATGTCAAAATCGATGGGATATTATGCGCGAAAAAGTCTTGAATGCTTTACGATCTCCCGATAGAGGCATTCCGCATAAAGCCCAAAGCCGAGGTCGTTGGGATGAAGGTGACCGTCTCCGAAAAAGTCGGGCAGATGCGGGACAAAATTCCACGCGTTGATCACCTTGACGTTGGAATAAGGGCTTGCATACTCGCAGATTGTTTGATAAAGTTCGGGAAGGCGTCGCTGCATGCTTCCCTCACGATCCCAATCCCCGCGCCATATGGGTGTGATCACATAGATCTCCGCATTCGGATAACGCTCGGCAAGAATTTGAATCATGCGCGGGCATTCCTCGTCAAAGCATGCGCCCCAATGGCTCCAATCGTTCGTTCCGTACGCCACGGTGACGATATCGGGATTTTCCACCGGTTCCAGTTCCGCAAGACCTGCCGAAAAATGATCACCGCCGATGCCGCGATTGTCAAGATCGGCATCCAGAAGAACCGCCAAGCGCTCTACATAGGTAAGAGACGGATGCGTGGCGAGCGCGCCATGCGTGATCGAATCGCCAAAGGAAAGGAGGCGGTATTTGCGGTGATGCGGTACAAACGTGGCACCGTCGTCCAAAGAAAGCTCCTGCAGGATAACGCCCTTGCTCCACGGAAAATAGATCTCCACAAGATGCTCTCCCTCGGAAAGCGCGACGCCAAGGTCCTTGATCTCCTTGTTTTCTCCTCCGAGGTTCGCGATCAGGACACCGTCCTCCCAAATGTCAAAGCTGCCGCCAATGCCGCTCAGATCCGGCAAAAGCTCGGCGGAAAGTGTCAAGGATCGGCTGTTGGTCCGAAATGCCAAACGAACACCCGCGCTGTGAAGGGAATTGCGAATATGCATTTCATCACCGCGGTCAAGGTAATACTGTCTCTGCGCCTCCGTCATGCGCCAAAAGCGTATTCCCTTCTCCGTCGGCTCTAATTGGACAGCTCCGTGCGTTGCACTTCGCAACTCTGTAATCGAAATCGTCATCTATCATTCTCCTTGAATAGTTTCACTTTGGAAGTAAAAAGCATGTGCGGCAATCAAAGCAAAACCGTATAGACCTCTTCCCCACCGTTGACGAAGATTTCCGCGATATACCCGTCGCGCAAAATCTTCAGATCCGTAATCTTCCCCTCGTACACAAGGGGATCGCGGTTGGTTCTCTCGACTCTGAAGCCGTTCTCGGTACGAACGAGACACGGGTCCTCGTCCTTGAGAAGGTACTGTAGCTCCTTGATGGGATACGCAGTGATTTTTCCGTCCTCGCACTTGATCTCACGCGGCACGGAGAAGCACCCGATATCGCGCTCGTAATAGCCCTTGTATTTCCAGCCCGGCGCCCAGGAGATCAGCAAATTCCGTCCCATAGGATCGTGGAACACCTGCCCCGCATACTGGTCGGGTCCCTTGTCGATCTCCGCCTCGTTCAAAATGCGGAACTTCCCATCTTGAAGCTCGCCGTACATCGCGTGGAAATAATCTCTCGCGCCATGCGGACGCACCGACGTGGTCAACAGATACTTTTCATCCTCGGCAGGCACAAGAGAGGGGCATTCCGTATCCCGACACTCGCTCCACGCGCGCATGATCCCAGCGTACTCCCAGTGCAAAAGATCGTCACTCCGATAAAGGAGCAGGCGTCCCTCGCGCACCTCGGGGTTGCCCGAAGCGATGACGCAGTAATACGTGTCCCCCACGCGGCAAACGGCGGGATCGCGAAAATCCTTGCTGCCCGCAGGTGGAAAGTGGTCGACCACGGGGTTCCCCTCGTATTTTTCAAAATGAATGCCGTCTCTTGAATATGCCACGCTGAAGGTCTGCGGGCTTTCCATTCCGCTGTGAATAGACGCGTAAAACAGATACAGAACGCCGTCCTTGACTGCGGCAGTTCCCGACCAACAACCGTTTTGGTCATATTCTTTGTCGGGATAAAGTGCTACGGGCAGCTCCTCCCAATGAAGGAAATCCTTTGTACGCGCGTGTCCCCAATGCATCGGTTGCTGCCACGGGATCTCAAAATCCGGCGCATGCTGATAAAACAGATGATAGTATCCGTCAAAATAAACCAACCCGTTCGGGTCGTTCACCCAGCCCTTTTGCGGTCTGTAATGATACTGCAGTTTCTTTGAATAGTCCATATTCAACACCTTCCTTTTATAGATCAACAGGAATCGCTTCCGCGTGCGATACGACAAACGCGGCGGCATCTGCGGCTTTTTTCATACAACTTTCAATCGGGTCTCCCAAGAGATAACGGGTCAAGAAGAACGCTCCGTAGCAA
Source organism: Eubacteriales bacterium (assembly GCA_045632805.1). Taxonomy (GTDB): domain Bacteria; phylum Bacillota; class Clostridia; order Oscillospirales; family CAG-272; genus UMGS1865. The sequence continues at coordinate 16,053 of JAZQXI010000197.1, forward strand.
TCCCCCGCCCCGACCGTAGAAACGACCTTGGTTTTCTTCGCTTCACACGTATAGTGTTTTCCGCTTCTCAAATCATACAGAACGGACGGATTTCCTCCGCAGGTCACCAAAACCGTATGAAGATTTCGGAAACATCGGGTCAAGAAAGCGACACTTTCTTCGATCCCCTCATACGTCCCGCCCAAGCGCGCAATCACAGTTGGAAGCTCCTCATCGCTGATCTTTACCATGGTCGCTCTTTCCAACGCAAATCGGATGCTTTCCACACGGTCAAAGGGAGATCTGATATTCAAATCGACAAACACTTGTCCAAAATCGCTTTGCTCCAAGAGCTTGTCAATGATCAAGCGGTTATGCTCCCGACGCAAAGCGAGCGTTCCAAACGCAAGCGCATCAAAGCCCTGCGGCAGTTTGGAAGGCAGAGGTATAAAATCATAAGCCGACGTATCTTCGATCGTATAGGTGGGAATTTTGTTTTGGTCAAGCGTTACCCGACAAATGCCCGTAGGATATTCCTTCAATGCAGAGATGTATTCGGTATGTACGCCGTAAAATGCGACCATCTCCCGAGCCTGTGCGCCAAGCACATCATCACCAACCGCGGACATTAAAAATGCGTTCACTCCAGCCCGTTTTGCGTGCGCAGCAAAATTCAAAGAAGCTCCGCCGATATATTGTTCATCGGGGTAGACGTCCCATATGATTTCTCCGAAAGACAAAATCTTCATCCGATTTCCTCCCTAACAAGGTGTGTCTGTATTGTATCACATTTCCTTGCAAAATACAAGACATATCCGCAAAAACAATTGATCAAAGACGCCCCTGCGCGCACAAACCGCGAACAAAAAAGTCGGACACATCATTTTGGGAGAAATCCCTCGTGACGTGTCCGATTCTTTATTTTATAATTCTCTTGGGATCAGTTTGCTTTCTTGGAAAAAATGTTTTTGAAGTCGGTTGCCGCAAATATGCCGCAGACGAGAACGACGATGGCACAGATGACGGTCAACGGAGAGAGGACGCTCAGATCCTGCAGGATGATGACCGTAAAGAGGATCGCCCACGCGGTGTACGTGACGTTGAGCGCCATTGCCTTGGAAGCACCGATTTGCGCGATTGCCTTGTAATAGAAAATATAAGAAACCGTTGCAAAAAGTGCCGCGAAAGCGATGACGGGAAGAAGCCATCCGGTGTTGGAGGTAAACAGATTTGCCGTAAAGCCCCATGCCCCAAGAATGGGAAGAATGATGATTCCGTAGCAAAGAGCGGAGGTCGTTTGACGGATCTGCAGTGCGTATTCGTCGGTGACCTCGGGATCCTTGAGACATTTCGCAAGAATAACCGCTTCAATTCCCCAGCCGAAGGAACACATCAGAGCGCCAAGCAACCCAAGCCAGAAGTTTTCGATCTTCAGATCGGGCGTAAAGCTCAAGCCGAATACGCCAAGCAGCGTTGCGATCAGGAAGATCCATTGATGCCACTTCATTTTTTCCTTGAGGAAGAAGAACGCGAGAACACTTCCGATCGCGGGGAAAATCGCGCTTGCGATGGCTCCGATAGAAGCGCCCATATAATTGACCGCCATGACGTATCCCGTCATACCGATGGGACCCCCAATGACTGCGGCAATGACGACCCATTTGCCGCTCTTGGTTCGGAACGCGCGCCATACGTTGAGAAGATTTCCGCGCACGGTATTGTAAAGGAATGCCCAGATCGCGGAGCATGCGTCGTGCAGAAACGTACTGACGAAGGGTGCGAGGAAAATTGCTTGCTCGGTAGAAACGAAGGGTGTCATTGCCAATGCAATGCCTAAAATAATGGTTTCCAACGCCCACGTGGCGCCTGCGATAATACCGGGAATCATACGGTTGCCTCCTTCAATTGCTTAAATTTCTGAATATTTTGCTTCATTCTCTCATAGCGCGAAACTGCCCAATCCTCCATGGGCTGACCGTCATAAGGAACTCTTGCCTTTGCCCAAAGCGTCCAAAGGTAATCCACGTAGATCTTGCTTGCGAGGAAATGCTTTTTATCGGTCAGATCGGGAGTCCTGCCGAGATACTGCGTCAGAAGAAGATCGTCACACGCCTCATCCAAGGATGCCTCGATGGAAACGTCTGCTACGTCCCACATTCCGTCGTTCATGCCTGCATACTCCCAGTCGATGAGATACATCCGACCGTTTCCCTCGACCCAGTTTTCGCAAAGCGGATCGTTGTGGCAGGGCACGCGCTTGGGTGCTACCAAAGAATCGATCTCTTCCTTGATCGAAATAACGGTCGCTTTGTTTTCCGCATAGTCATCAAACATGGGAACGTTCATGTCCGTGATGATTTTCTCATATCCCTGTGCCATATCAAACACTTCAAACGGAACGCCGGTATCTTCGCCGCACGTATGCATGATCTTGAAGATTTCGGCAACCTGCATCAGGTGGCGCGGCTCCTTGATGGTATCCGCGGACATGGTAATGGCGTTTGGGATATATTCCGTGATTTTAGCGCCGTTGTCGGAAAAATAGAGGAGCGGAGAGTCAACGCCGAGGCGGCAAGCAAGCAGCGTGCTTTTTTGCTCATCGGCTCTTACGATCATTTGTTCGGTTCCCTCGCCCGGCAACCGAAGTACCAAATCACGACCGTCCTCAAGCGTAACGTGATAGGTGTGGTTGGTCAGTCCGCCCAAACGCTCAATCGCCTTGTAGGAGTTTACCGAAAGGGCGCTCTTGAGTAAGGCTTTGATCTGAGGGATATCTTGTTCTGCAATCTTTTTCATTGTCTTCTCCTTTGCGTGATTTATGGTTCGGGAAATTCATAGTCCGTGAGAACGGTATTTTTGTTATAGAAAGCCCATTGACTCTTATCCCAAAGATTGTCCTTGACCCTTGCCCATTTTGAGGGATAGAACGCATTCCCGTTGTTTTTGGCAACATTATAGAAGTCGGACAGAATAATGAACTGATCGTGCGCCGTTTTTTCGTTCATGTTGATCGCTTTTCCTGTGAAAGGATTGACAGGATTTTCAATCAGTCCTTGAGATGCGAGCGTGGGAACGTCGGCGTTGGTCATAAATTCATCGGAGACGGTGAATTCGGTCGCTCCGAAATCCTTGACCATCAAAAGCGGGAAATAATAAGAAACGTCGGTTCCGTTCACGTTCAGCTCCTTTGTGTGCCAAAGATTTCTGCCGTGGTCGGATACGATGATGATTCTCGTATTGTCATATACCCCCTCCGCACGCAAATAATCCAGCCACTCACCGATTTGAATCATTGCCGCCATGTTGGTTTGATAATGCTTGATCTTGTTTGCGTCGGACATATCAAGCGTTACCCCATTGAGAGTGAAACGGTCCTTGTTTGCGGCGTCAAACGCGGTGTTGTCTACGTTGTAGGTGGGAACGTAATCAGGCTCTTGCAAAAGTACCGGCTCGTGCGTGAGGTTGTTGGTGATATACATGAAGGTGTTTTCATCCTCCTCGGAGATCCTTGTCAAGGTTTTAAAGTTTTTCAAGGTATCATAGGAGTTCATGAATGTTTTGCTATACCCCTCCGCAGTGGTGGAGGATCCTTCCGGAATGGTTTGCACCGAGTACACGGGAGACTCGTAATCGGAAACATCAAGCTGATTGTAGGTGCCGCCCGAATAAAGGATCGGTTGCAAAATAACAGGCATGGATTTCATCATGCCGAAGCAGAAGAAATTGCGGTGGTTGGCGGCGATCATCAATCGGGTAGGCTCTGTGTCTCCGAAGATCCCCTCGGTAACGTAGGCATCAATTCCCTCATACTTGTCAAAAATGGTGGGATCGGCGCTCCATTTGTAATTCGCGTATACGGGATCGCAAACGGTCACGTCGTAGCCATGCTCGCTGAACAGAACGGGCATCACACTGATCGCCTCATTGTGCTTTTCAACCAGCTTTTTGTCGTTTCGTTTATTCATTTCCACAGGCGTATATTCATATCCGCCGAACAATCCGGGCGTTCCGAAATTGGTAAAACCGCCGTGGGAAATGGTATTGGAATAGTAGGTAAAGCCTGCGTACTGTGTTTGAAGCTCGGGCTTTTCGTTAAAGATATAGGGTGTATACAAGCCCATTGCACGGTCCAGCATGATGACAACAACGTTTTTGCCGTTCTTGTTCAGGGTAAAGGAGGGGGTTTCCGACTCCTGTTGAACCGTGATCTGGCTTACCTGTACCTGAATGCTGACAATGTGAACCACCGACATAACGGTGAATGCGGCAACAGAGGTGAGAAGCACCATGGAAACCACCTTCTTCCATTTGACAATCACAAGGTAGAAAAGGGCGGTCACGGCTGCCACAACCGCAAGGTTGATAAGAATTTCGCCGGTTGCAAAGCGCATTCCCTCATCGTATTGAAGAGAGGTGCTCATATTGCCAAGTCCCGTTCCGAAGAACATATAGTCGACCAACATGACACCGCAGAGAATCCATACGATCTTTTGGAACATCACCTTGCCCCGTGGAGTTGCCAGCCAATAGAAAACGCTGAGCCAGATCAAAAACAGACCCGCTGCCATGCATCCGGAGCTGACAAGATACCAAAGAGGATGGTGGAAATAAGCGATATCAACGTATTCCTGCGGAGACGCGGCAATAAAGGTCGCGGGAATCAGGAGTCCGACAAGAACGGTAAGGAACAGTGCCCCCAAAACAAAGATTCCCTTTTTGGGCACCTCGACGGCGGGCTTTTCCTTTGCGGGAAGCTTGGATTTGATCAGCGGGAGGAGCAAAGGAAGGAGCAGCAGTGCGCCCAATGCGATCAGGAATACACGCTGCGGAATCGAATCCGTTTGATAAATGAATCCGCCAAAGATCAGGAAAGCGGCACCGAGGATGCCGGTAAGAATGCGCAGGATCAGCTTTGGGTTTTTCAGCTTGTAGAAAATGGTTTTCACCAAGGAGAAAAGGTTGTTCAGCGTCCAATAAAATACCAATCCCGAGGGAGAGGTGTAAAGGAACACGAGAAAGAACAGGGCCATTCCGTAGAGCTGGATCTTGCTCTTAAGCGGGAATCCCTTGAGGTAGATCACGCAGGAGATCACGTTGATCAAGGTCATCAGGATCGGCAGTACGTTGATCGCAAACCCGCCGATGACCAGTAAGCCGTCGGGAGCTGCCAGATCCTTGATGGGACCCAAGGAGACTCCTTGCAGAATCTGCAAGGAAGAAAGGAACTGATAAGCCGCCATAAAGAACGGGATTTCCAACAACAGCGAAAGAGAACCCTTGAGCGCATCGGTAGGCTTATAGTTGTTCTGGCGGTAATAGGTTTGCAGAATCATCATCCGCTCGTCGCCCGAAAAGGTCTTTTTGATGTGGGCAACGCCGCGTTGAAGCTTCATTTCAATATCTCGCGCTTCCTCCTGCATGATATCCGCGCGGCGATAAAGCGGAAGCACGAGAATGTTCATGCAAAGGCTCAAAAAGATGATCGAAACACCGGGATGATTGACATAAGAATTGGCAAGGCCGAAAATCAATTCAAAAACGAGCTTTAACGGGCCAATAAACAGAGTGCTGAGAATGGTGAAAAAATCCATATTACTGCTCCTTTCTGCCGATCTCGGCTTGCTTCTGAATCAAATAATCCACAGTACGTGCAGCGCCCTCTCCGAAATGCTCCCACGTTTCCGCCTTGACGCTTTGGCGTCCCAGCGTATATTGGGGATCGGTGATACATTCATCAATCAAAGCCTTGAGGTCCTGCATGTTTTCTTCTGTGAGCTGCTTTCCAAGTCTTGGAAGCGCCCCCACCGTCCAAAGCGGATCCTCCAGCCACCATGCGTCGTAAAGGCTGACGTCAAACTTGGGATCCGTATAAATAACGGGCTTGTCGTAAATGAGAGTAAAATCAAAGATGACACCGGAAAAGTCAGAAATCAGGATATCGGAACGGCGAAGCACCTCAAAATTGTCGGTATCGCGATTCCATTCCAATTGGTCGGAGTCGGGATATTTCGCCATCAGCTTTTCCATCATTTCCGTTTCGGATTTGAAGGACTGCGGATGCGGGCGAATGATAATGTGGTATCCCGTTTTCAAAAGCACGTCGATGATTTTTTCACCGTAAACGCTCAGAATTGCGCTCGTTCCCCAAGAAGGAGCCAACAGAACGGTGCGGGGATGCTCGGGCGCGGGACCTACTTCCAGATACCGTTTTGCCATCTCATCCATGTAAGGGATACCAACGGTGACAAGCTCCTTTGGAGGAAGCTCACGAATCGCTTCCAAGCGGCGGATATCATTTGCCTGATACTCACCCGAAAGTAAGATCGCGTCGTAGTAATCGATTCCAAACATGCGGTAAAGCACGATCTCACTTGCCGCGTGAGGAATGTGGACGTAGTAGCCTACCGTTTTGGAGCGCTTCCACTGATAAACGTCAAGTCCCGGCGTTGTGGAGAGAAGCACGTCTGCGTTTAAAAAGTTCAACCGCGAGAACATTTTGTTCCCCTCAAGATACTCCGCCTTCAAATGCTTGTAGTCCGCACTCAATGCCGGGTCATCGGAGGAACCGGTATAGTACACAACATCCTTGCCGCGACGGTCCATCTCCCTGCAGATCGGCTCAAATACCGACCAGTACCGTTTATCGTCCGAGAAGATGACAAACGGAATTTTCTTATAAGCCTCCGCGACGTCCTTTCCGCCGGTTTTCATTCGAAGCTTGACGATCAGCATCCGAAGGGAGTAAAAGGCAGCTCCCAAAATACTGAGAAGGACCGTGAAAAGCATGCTTCCCGTTCCGGGATCGATATAAAGCGATGTAGTCAACATAGCCTCTCCTTTTTTGAATATAGTTTTACAATTAATTATTATATCATATACTGTCGAAAATTACAATATGTTTTGCGATTTTTGTGTGATTCTATATGGATAACCGTTTTTTGAAAAACCATTTTTACTCAACAAGGTTGACAATTCTTGATTCGTGTGATATACTCGATGTATCATGCAACGAAGTGCTTGCGCGGCGCTGATGACCGTGCGAGGCAAGACGATAGGAACACAAAGGAGACATCCAAATGACCGCAAATGAATTCAAACTGCTTTACGCAATCAAGAAAAACGGTATACAGAGCGCCGCTTTGATGGCGTCGCAAACAGGCATTCCCGAAAACACGCTGCTTTCGATTCTGAGCGAATTGAAGGCTTGCGGCTATGCGGACGATTGCGGAATTACAACGAAAGGCATCGCGGCACTCTCTCCCTACAAGGTGGATAATGCCATCATCATGGCAGCCGGAATGTCCTCTCGCTTCATGCCTCTTTCGCTGGAAAAACCCAAGGGTCTGCTTGTGGTAAAGGGCGAGATTTTGATCGAGCGTCAGATCGAGCAGCTTCGTGCTGCGGGGATCGAAAAGATCGTTGTGGTTCTGGGCTATAAGCATGAGTGCTTCCTGTATCTTGAAGAAAAGTATGGCGTGGAGCTGGTGATCAATCCGGAGTACAATACCAAAAACAACACCCACACCATCTATCTTGCGCAAAAACATCTTGGAAATACCTATATTTGTTCCTCCGATGATTATTTTGTGGAAAATGTTTTTGAAGAATACGTTTACGATTCTTATTATTCCGCGATCCACGTCAACGAAAAAACCAATGAATGGTATATGTATCCCGACGCAAACGGTTGCGTCGCACGTGTCGAGAAAAGCGGCGAAGAGGGCGACGTGATGCTCGGTCACGTATTTTGGAGCCGCGCGTTCAGCCGTGCGTTTACGGACTTGATCAATCTGCATCATGAGATCGGCGATTATGATGAAAAGCTTTGGGAGGATTTGTTCGCGGATCATATCGCTTCCCTTCCCCCCATGCAGATCAACGTCTATCCCGACGGCACCATTTACGAATTTGACTCCTTGGAAGAGCTTCGCGCTTTTGACGATACCTATCTGAATGAATCGGGCAGCGATATCATGAAAAACATCTGTGATTTTTTGGGTTGCCGCGAGTGCGAGATCATAAACCTCAAGCCGATCAAGGATCCCGCAACGGTTGGAACCTTCTCCTTCGAGGTGCGAGACAAGGCATATTCCTACGTTCATTCCGAGGACGCTTGGCGCATTTTGGAGCTTGCATAATTTTTTTCGCAAACGCGCAACGATAAAACAGTCGGACACATCATTGGGGCACCCCTTTCGTGATGTGTCCGATTTTTTACGGCTTTGCGCACCTCAAGCGCCGATCAGACATGCTCCGATCTTCCGTAATCGTATTGCATTTTTGGATGGAAAGTGATATAATAAGTGTTAAGAAAGCCGCATCAAACCCCAAGGAGGCTTCTATGAAAAATCTGTTTTGCTCTGAATTCAAAAGAAAATTTGCGATCTCCATGTATAAAAACCTCAAAATCAAGCTGGGGGAAATGTCATTCTTCAAGGATTTTGTCAACGACTCGCGAGGTGACCCCTACCCCGTAATGCAAAAAAGCCCTGATTGCGCGGAATCTGTAGAAAACAACCGCTATGTCATCCGTCGCGGGACTGTGAAACGATTGTTTTGCCAATTCTTCCCGTTCGCGACCTACGAGCTTTCTTGGCATTCTACCGACGGCGAGGCAGGCTTCTGCTTTCAACTCCCCAACACGGAAGCGACCGTTTCGGCAAGATGCGGTCACGTGCATTTTTCTTGCGCGGAGCATAGCGAGGTGAAGGATGCGCCCAATCTTGCCCTCTCGGATATTACGATGATCGTAAGCTGCCGCCCGGGCGCGTTTGATGTATATTGGAAAACCAACGGCAAGCCCACGTATCTCTGTACTTTTTATGAACAAGCATTTGAGGATTCCAACCGGGATACGCAGTTTTCCAACGGGTACGTATCCTTGTTTGCTGATGGGAACGTCACGGTGAAGGAAGTCCTTTCTTATATCGATAACGGAGTTTCGATCGCCGATATCCGACCGATCAAATACGAAAACGGAGAACCGCTTTTCGAAATGGGAAAGGTGTACGTGACCGCCTCTGTCCGCATGCAGGAAGGCACCTTCCAAGGCGTGTTTTCATGGATTCCCGGAACGGCGGAATTTCAAATGACGGGCGCGCTGTTTTATGACGCGGGCGATGGCAGGTGGAGAGGCTACGTTGCTCCCGTGATCCTCTACCATCGATCGAAAAAGCAATGGTACGTATGGGTCAGCTCCTTTGCGCACGAGCATATTTTGGCACACGCCGCGTTTGACGGAGACCCCAGATTCGGTGTCAATGTCGTGGACGTCAAAATCATGGAAAAGGCATCGGACGTCTCCGACGTCACCACTTTTGCGGGCTTCCGTGGAGATGAAGACCCCGATCTGTTCTATGATGAGGAAAACGACCGTTGGCTGATGGCGATCTGCAGGCTTAATCCAAAAACCGGAAAATACACGTACGTATTTTTTGAATCCAAAGATCCTTTTGAGAACTATACGTATATCGGTCGCGGAAACGACGGCGAAGAGACAGGCGGATCCTTTGTTAAAGTGAGGGGAGAGTTCTTCTTTGTTTGCGGAAACAATTTCCACGCGACCTCGGAATACCGTGTGTACAGCAAGCACGGGATGCAGTATGCCGCCTTCAATCATCCCGACGGAGGCTTTCGCGGTTGGGGAACGGTGATTCCGATCACGCAAGGTAGCCGCACTCGCTATTTTTGGCTGACCTTTGACCGACACAACGGAAGCGATTACAATTGGAGCTACGGAAATTTGTATTGCTTTGAGGCATGAAGCACCATAACAGATCATGAAAGCAAGGAATGAAAGCATGAAAGAAATTCATCACTATAAAACCTACTGTAATCCCCTCTCCATCCCCGAAATTCCGCGCGGCAAGGACAGCGGCAACGTCATGGCTTGGAGCGGCGAAGCAACGCGCGACTACCGTTCGATCTCCGATCCGAGCGTTTTGTATTTCGAAGGCAAATGGTATCTCTACCCCAGCTATGGCATCCTTTGGGAATCCGAGGACTTCGTCCATTGGAAAAGCATTCCCTGCACGCCCTACGACGCCCCCGGCTACAGCCCCGCGCCATTGGTACATAACGGCAAGGTATGGTTAGCGGTACATTCACGTCCGATGTTCGTTGCGGATTCTCCGCGCGGACCGTTCACCGAGGTCGGCAAGCTCATAAAACCCGACGGCACCGAATTCACCGTGATGGATCCCGCGCTCTTCAAGGATGACGACGGGCGCATCTATCTGTACTGGGCAGATGTTGCGATCAACCCGAAAGGAAAAAATGTGGTCGCCACGATGGGCGCGGAGCTTGATCCCGATTCTCCCAATCGTCTCATCACCGAACCGAAATTCCTGTTCGGCTTTGAGCCGGATCATGCATGGGAACGCTTTGGCGCGAACAATCAGGACATCGAAAAGGGTTGGTGCGAGGGTCAGTGGATTCTGAAGAAAAACGGCAGATATTACCTTATCTACTCCGGCAACGGTACGCAATTTGAAACCTATGCGCAAGGTGTTTATTATTCCGATGAAGGACCGCTTTCGGGCTTTGTGTATCAAAAAAACAACCCACTGACCCAGCACGTCCACGGATTGGTCAGCGGCACGGGACACGGCTGTGTGGTCGAGGGTCCCAACGACACGCTCTGGACCTTCTACACCGTGCGTATGTGCGCGGCACACGTCTATGAGCGCCGCATCGGCATGGATCGCGTTTTTATTGACGAGAGTGGCGAATTGTATTGCAAGGGCATCACCGATACACCGCAATACGGACCCGGCGAGGTGCTTGAAGGCGACACAGGACTACTCCCCCTGACCTTCCAATTGCGCAGCCGAGTGAAAGCCGGCAGTATGAAGGAAGGGCGCGAGAGCTTCTACGCGTTGGAACAAAATCTCAACACCTGGTGGCAGCCGGATGACAACGATCCCTTGCCGCAGCTGACCGTGCGTCTTGCCGCCAACTACCGCGTTTCCGCTTCCCGTGTCATCTGGCAGGATACGGGACTGAACTACGACAACGGAATCCTTCCGGGACCGATCCAATACAAGATCGAGCTTTTGCAGGGCGAGGATTGGGTCACGGTGCTGGATTGCTCGGACAATGATACCGAGCTTTTGATCGACTACCGCACCTTCCCGTCGCAAACAGGAACCGAGGCGCGTTTGACAATTCTCGGCGCTCCCAAGGGGATTCACCCCGGTGTAATCAGCTTCTCGGTTTTTGGAACCCGTGAAAATCAATAAAGGAGAATCATCATGAAATTCATCGAAAAGCTTGCAAAAAAGCAAAATAATCTTTACGGCGCAGGTCCTGCAACCATCGCATTCCTTGGTGACAGCGTCACGCAGGGCTGCTTTGAGATCTATGAATCCGGCAAAGCCATTGATACGGTATTTGACAACAAAAGCGCATACAGCACACGTGTCAATGAGATCTTACACATGATGTTCCCCAAGGCACACATCAACGTCATCAATTGCGGCATCAGCGGTGACAATGCTCCCAACGGTCTTTCCCGCCTGGACCGCGACGTTCTTCCCTTCAAGCCCGATCTTGTCGTTGTCGCCTACGGACTCAATGATGCGGGACGTGGAGAGGGCGGAATGGCAGATTACCTCAACGCGTTGGACGGCATCTTCAAGCGCGTCACCGAAAGCGGCGCGGAATGCATCTTTATGACTACCAACGCGATGAACACAAACGTCAGTCCTCATATGACAAACGAGCGCTTCCGCGAGCTTGCGGAGCGAATGATGAAGACGCAGAACAGCGGTATGCTGGAGCGTTACTTTGAGTCGGCAAAGGAAACGGCACGCGCAAACGGCGTCAAGGTCTGCGATTGCTACGCCAAGTGGAAGGCAATGCTGGATGCGGGTGTCAACGTGACCGAGCTGCTTTCCAATAAGATCAATCACCCCATCCGCGAATTCCATTATCTGTTCGCCATCAGCCTGTTGGAGACCATGTTTGAGCTGAACTGATCGAAAAAATCATTCCGTTCGCAATCAAGCCAAAAAAACGGGGACACATCATTTTGGAGGTTTTCTCCATGTGATGTGTCCGACCTTTTATGAACGATGAGGGCGTTATAGCCGAAGAAAGCCGTACCGATTGGAGAATCGCCCACAACGATGCTTTTCGGCTCTTGACTTTTGGCACGGCATAGGGTATAATAATGGTATCAATATGATTGACATGGAGGAAAAAAGCGTGAAGCACTATTGGATCAAAAAAGCAGATCGCGAAATCGATTGGTCGGCGGTGGAACGTTTGGAAATCGGATGCAAATATCTCGATACACCAACGGAAATTCGCGCGTTTGCGCAGATCTGCTATAACGCCGACGGCATTCAAGTGCATTTGTGGTCGGAAAACGATGAGGTACGGGCGGAAGAGACAGGTCCTTTGGGATCTCCCTGCGAGGACAGCTGTCTGGAGTTCTTCTTCTCTCCCATGGAAGGAGACCTGCGGTATTTTAATATCGAATTCAACTTCAACGGTTGCCTGTTTCTTGGCTTTGGCAGCGGTGTGTCGGATCTCACCCGATTGATCTGCGACGATGCGAAAGAGCTGTTCTCACCCAACATTTCCCGTACCGATACGGGTTGGGAAATCTTTTACACCGTTCCCTATCACTTCATTCGCAGATTTTTCCCCGATTTTACAGTCAAAAAGGGAAAGACCGTGCGTGCCAACTGCTATAAATGTGCCGACCTGACCGTCCCCGCCAATTACTTATCCTGGAGTCCTGTTGATCCCGACCGCTTTACCTTCCATAACCCGGAGCGCTTCGGTTTGATGGAATTTGAGGTGTAACAAAACAGAAAAAACGGACACGTCATAAAGGGAATTCCCTTTGTGATGTGTCCGATATTTTTATATAAAAAGCGGATTTTTTTGCAATGAAAAAGCTAAAAACGGCAGCGCAATCCATGACCTTCTCGGAGGGGTGTAACAGATATCTTGAGTACCGCCGAGAACGAACTCCGCAAGAAGAAACGGTTTCTCTGTCTGCGCGATAAGCAATGCGTCACGGACCCCCGACCGATCAATTCGGACATCAAAGCTTTCTGTATTTTCCTTTTGCATAACGCACAAAGATCACGCTGTTGAAAACAATGTACACTATGACCAAAAGCAGCCATGACATCACGAAGCACAAGCACAAACAAGAAAAGGTGGGAGTCAGCGGATATATCACCGTCATCCAAAAGCTACGAAAGCCAAATACGCATACAACAGAAGCGATCGCCGAAAACACCGAATATCCAAAAGCTTGTATCGTGTTTGAAAAGAACGTGACCATCGCGGAAAGCCAATAAAACAGCATTGTATATTTCATACGCGTCATCGCGTAATCAATCGCGACAAGATCATCACCCAAAATGATAGCAAGCCAGCAACGTCCCGTTGAGTAAAAAAACACTCCGAGTATGATCCCCACTGCCAGATCCATCCATAGGCAGTGAAGATGTGATCGCTTGACCTGTTCCGGCTTTTTCGCTCCTAAATTCTGCCCCACGAACGTAGCTGTCGTGGTTGCAAAAGGAGATGTAAACGCATTCAAAATACCCTCCAGCGTAACAGCGGCACTGTTCCCCGCTACAGCCGGCACGTCAAAGGAATTGACCGCCGTGGAGATCTGCATATTCGCAAGCGGATACAGCGAATTTGCCAATGCAAGTGGCGCGCCGTATCTCAAAAGCTGAAGGAACGAACGGGGATGAAAGCGGAGCTTATGGAGCTCAATCCGTTCCATTCCGTTCGCTCGTTGCAAGCGGTTGCAGATCAGAACAGCACCGACTAATTGCGAAGCAACCGTTGCAATTCCGACAGCCATTACCTTTTGCTCCAGAACGATACACAGGATCACGTTCATGGTCAAATTCAGTGTTCCGCTGATCATACCGTAATACATCGGTCTTGCCGTATCCCCCGTAGCGATCAGCACGGAGGAACCGAAGTTATGCAGCAGGATCACGGGAGCCGCGAATATGTAAATTCGAAGATACTGCAGCGCTCCGTCAAAGCAATCGGCGGGACAGCGAACCAGTTCCAAAAACCAACTACTCAAGCTTACACCAACAACAGCAATCAATATACCGAGAATCACCGACAGAAGCAACGCTGTCTCTACCGTTTTTCGAGCATTTTCCTCTTCCCTCGCACCGATGTGGCGAGCCAAAAGGATCCTGACGCCACCGGACAATCCAAAAAAAGAATCGATAACCAGATGGATAATCGTCGAGGTTGCCCCCACCGATGCAACCGAAACGGAATCTGCCAGTATCCCCAAAACGACGATGTCGACAGAGTGAAAGAGCTTTTGGAGTAGCCCCATCAAAATCAGGGGAACCGTATATACGACGATCAACCGAAGAATATTTCCCTGTGTAGCATCCACCTTGGCATTTTTCAATTTTCTTATCTCCTTTTTGCTTTCATACACTTGACTTTTTCTATTCGCGAGCGTATAATTAGTATACCGATTTTCTCAAACCTTGTCAATTACGTTAAAAAAAACGAAGATTTCTCAAACCTTCTCACGATTGTGGAGGCAAGCATGATTCCAAAAGTTCGTAAGGACACCATTCTGCAAATATTGGAGCGCCAAGGCTATTCTACCGTTACCGAGCTTGTAGAAACACTTCATTACAGCTCCGCAACGATCTATCGCGATCTTAACGATCTGCAAAAACTGCATCTCGTCAAACGGAGCTACGGCGGCGTTGAACTCGTGCAACGGAACGATCTTCCCATTTTTTCCAAGAGATCCGATTATCAAAAGCTCGAAAAGCGACAGATTGGACAACGCGCAGCAGAAAAAATCCAAAACGGGGACACGGTGTTCATCGCGGGAACGACGACGACCGAATACATCGCGCCATATCTCAAAGGGAAAAGCATCCGCGTCCTGACTAACAATATGCATCTTGCAGCAGTTCTGAGCGAGTACGGCATTGAGGTCATCTGCCTTGGTGGACGCGTCATTGAAACGCCCAGTATCCTCTACAGCGATGAGACCGTTGAAACCGCCATGAAATACCGCGCAGATAAATTTTTCTTCACGGTAAAAGCCTTTTCCGCCGACGGTCAGATTGCCGCAAGCTACTACAACCTGCTCTACAAGGTCATGATGAAAAATTCAAACGCAAGCTATTTTCTGATCGACCACAGCAAATTGAGTGATCGCATCGAGCATTCTATGTGCGATTTTTCAGCGGTTACATGCGTCATCAGCGATTATGCGTTCTCTCCCGACGTACAAAAAGAATTTGCAACAACAGAGTTTATCTGTACGCAACGATAAACCTTTAAGGATAAAAATCGGACACGTCATAAAGGAAATTTCCTTTGTGACGTGTCCGATCGTTTTTATTTATTTCTCGTAAGAGATGCCTTGGAGTTCATCCAAAAAGTAGGCTCTGGTATAGGCGCGACCGCCGTTTTGATCCTGCACGGTGACGCGGAAATAGGGCTTCCACAGCATGTTCTTTTCAAACGAAGCTTCAAAATACGGATGCATGTCGAAACAGACACGCGTCAGAGGTTCATCCTTAGCTTTTTGGATCATGGAAACGCGACGCTCAGTGTTCACGCGCACAAGGCTCGCCTCGGAGCATTCGACCACAAGCGTTTCCCCATCCAGATACAGCGCGTGGATCGCGGGTCCCGTAGAAGAGTAGAAGTCTCCCTTTTCCAAGGACTCCATTACCGCAGAGTATTCCAGCGACGGTGCTTTGATCATTGTCCAGCCGCCGATCGCATCCATTGATTTTTGGTTATACGCGCCGTGCATATCGTCGGTTGCCAAGGGGAATACGCGCTCGCCAAGCTCCAACAGGTCGATCAAGGGCTGCTCGGTTTCCACGCGTCCGAGCCCAACAGAGCCGGAGTTATGCACCTCAACGCCCCAAAAACCCTTGAGATACGCATAGTCGGGGTAGTTCTGCCCCGAGAGTCCCGGGTGGTTGAGGGCAATCAGAAATCCCTCTTCCTTTGCACGGCGGATGATATCGTTGACACATTCGTTGTTATATTCACGCGGATACTCGGTCGCCTTCATCTTTTCGCTGAGGTAAGGAATACTCGATTTCCAATAAAGATAGCTCAGGGTAAAGAAGGAGGTGTCGCGCTTTTCGGGATCCTTGGACAGAATGTTGAGGTGATACTGCTTGCTGTAACGGTA